>JBDSAM010000023.1:0-6307 GCA_039922135.1 Blastocatellia bacterium | reverse complement strand
CGTACTCATTCTTAGCGCCGTAACAATTATTGCCGTCTCTTCAGTGGCTCAGGGGCAGGCTGCCGGGCGGTCTTACGCGGGAGATTTCGACGGCGACCGGAAGGCCGACCTTGCGTTTTGGAATATCGCTGAGTTGACTTGGTACATCGGAAGCAGCGCTGACGGTTCAATCATGACGGTGGCTTGGGGAAGCCCCAACCCGCCCTACAACGACATCCCCGTTCTGGGTGATTACGATGGCGATCAAAAGACAGACTTGGCTATCTGGCGCCCGTCGGAAGGCAAGTGGTACATCCTTAACAGTTCGACAGTAGCAACGCGCACACAGGCATGGGGCGCGGGTTATTCGCCATACAATGATATTCCAGTGCCTGCGGATTATGACGGCGACGGCAAGATTGACCTGGCCATTTGGCGTCCGTCGGAAGGCCAGTGGTACATCACCAACAGTTCGACGGGAGCAACGCGGATTCAGGCTTGGGGTGCGGGTTATGCGCCATACAACGATATTCCAATTCCCGCAGACTATGACGGCGACGGCAAGGCGGATTTGGCCATTTGGCGCTCCGACGGTTCCTGGTGGATTCTCAATAGCTCTAACGGCAGCACAACAACCAAATATTTGGGCGCACGTGGTGATGTGCCGGTGGTGGCTGATTACGACGGCGACGGCAAAGCGGACATCGCGGTTTGGCGCGGCGGCAGCAGTCAGTGGATGATTCTGCGCAGTTCTAACGGCCAAACGCAGACAGTTCTGTGGGGAGCTTCTTACGCACCTTACAACGACGTGCCAGTGCCTGCGGATTACGACGGCGATGGCAAAGCCGATGTCGCCGTTGTGCGTCCGGCAGAAGCCAATTGGTACATCATCAACAGCATTACTGGCGCAAGCAACGTTCAGGCGCTGCCTTCGATGACGACACCTGACGCGGTGCGGTTATTGGAACAGGCGACCTTCGGCCCGACCGACGCGCTTATTACGCATACCAAAGCTGTCGGCGCGCAAAGCTTCCTGAATGAACAATTCGCCGCTGCTGCTTCTACCTATCCAACCTTCCCGTACTATCCGCCGACTTCACCGCCGCAATGCAGTTACGATTCGGCCAACCCGACTGGCCCGGCCAGCATTTGCAATCGCGACAACTATTCACTTTTCCAGGTGCAATTGCGGTTCTTTCAGAACGGGATGACCGGGCAAGATCAATTACGGCAACGCGTCGCCTTTGCGCTGAGCCAGATAACGGTTACTTCCGGCAACGAAATTAACCAGGCGTACGCGATGGCTCAGTACCAACAGTTGTTGCGCAACAGTGCGTTCGGCAACTTCCGACAGTTGCTGTATGACGTAACGCTCAGTCCGGCAATGGGACGTTATCTGGATATGGTCAATAACGACAAGCCCGATCCGGCTCGTGGCACGGAGCCGAACGAAAATTACGCGCGCGAGCTGTTGCAGCTTTTTTCCATTGGCGAAGTAAAGCTCAATCTTGACGGTACGCCTCAACTGGACGGGATGGGCAATTCAATTCCGGCATACGATCAGGAAGTTGTCGAAGGTTTCGCGCACGTCTTCACGGGCTGGACGTACCCAACACTGCCCAACGGGACCCCGATCAGGCATAACCCGACTTACTTCACCGGGCCGATGGTCGTTTGGCCCAGCAATCACGACACGGCAGCGAAAGAACTGCTCAACAACGTTGTGCTGCCAGCCGGACAGACGGCGGACAAGGATTTGAATGATGCGATGGACAACATTTTCAACCATCAGAACGTCGGCCCGTTCATTGGCAGGCAATTGATCCAGCATCTTGTTACCAGTAATCCTTCGCCGGCTTACATCGCGCGCGTGGCCGCTGCCTTCAACAACAATGGGCAGGGCGTGCGTGGCGATATGAAGGCCGTCATCAAGGCCATTCTGCTTGATCCCGAAGCGCGAGGTGATGTCAAAACCGACGTTAATTACGGCCACCAGCGCGAGCCAATACTTTTTGTCTTGAACACATTACGCACGTTGAACGGCCAATCGGACGGCGTTTACCTGCGCGGTCAGGTTACCAACATGGGGCAGAATTTGTTCTATTCGCCGTCGGTCTTTAACTACTACCCGCCGGATTACAACGTGCCGGGCACGACTATTCTCGGCCCTGAGTTCGCAATTATGAACACGGCTTCGGCCTTCAGCCGCACCAACTTCGTCAACTCGGTGGTCTACACCACTCTAATCGCTGCGGACACAACGGTGCCGGGAGCGACTGGCACCGGCTTGAACTTTGCCTCTTTGCAGGCATTGGCTGGCAATCCGGCGCAACTGGTCGAACAACTCAACACGAGCATGCTGCACGGCACGATGTCTACGCAGATGAAGAACTCTATCATCACTGCGGTGCAGGCCGTCGCAGCAACAGACACGCTTGGGCGCGCGCGAGCGGCGGCCTATCTGGTCGCCACGTCATCTCAGTATCAAGTGGAGAGGTAAGTCATGAAAAATTCACGTAGGACATTTTTACGCAATAGCTGTTTTGCGCTGGGCGCTTCGGCGCTGGCGTCAAGTATGGATCGCTTCGGGATGGTCAACGCGCTGGCGGCGGAACCGATGGTACAGGGAAGCGGTTACAAAGCGTTGGTCTGTGTCTTTCTTTTTGGCGGCAATGACGGCAACAACATGGTCATTCCGTACGAAACGGCTGAGTACAATACCTATGCTGCGATACGTGGCCAAAGCACGTCTGGCGGCATCGGCATTCCGCAGGCCAGTTTGTTGCAGATAACTGCGCCCAGTCACAGCAGGCGCTTCGGATTGCATCCCAACCTGCCGGAGCTGCAAACCTTGTACAACCAGGGCAAAATGGCTGTGTTGTGCAACACGGGCACGCTGGTGCAGCCGCTGACCAAGGTTCAGTACCAGACAGGCTCGCCGCGTCCATATAACCTGTTCTCGCACGACGATCAGCAGGCGCAATGGCAGACCGCCATAGCCGACCACGAAAGCCGAACGGGATGGGGCGGGCGGCTGGCCGACGTCACAAACCCGCTCAATGGCGGCGAAACCTTTCCGATGATTACATCGGTAGCAGGCGTCAATCTGTTGGTCACGGGGCAGCAGGCCAAACCGCTGGCCATTCCTCAGAGTGGTACGTTTGGTCTAAGCGGATTCAACACTTCCGCCGCCTCGACTGCGCGTTTCAACGCCTTGCAGCAAGTCCTGACCTTTGACCGAAGTACCGCACTGGTCAACTCCGCCAGCGACACGCTGTCGCAAGCAATCAATACCAGTACGGTGCTCAATCCAATCATTACCAACACCTCGTCGGCCATTGCGCCGCTGTTTTCCGGTCTCAACACATCCATTGCGCGGCAGCTCTTTCAGGTGGCCAAAGTCATCGAAGGCAGGGCGACGCTGCGGCTCAATCGGCAAATCTTTTTTGTCAGTTTGGGCGGCTTCGACACGCATAATGGACAGGTCAGCACGCAGCAGAGCCTGTTTTCGCAGCTCGCTCCGGCGCTCAAAGCGTTTTATGACGCGACTGTGCAACTTGGTGTAGGGTCAAATGTGACTACTTTTACGCTGTCGGATTTCGGCCGTACCTTGAAGCCAGCTTCAGGCGGCGGGTCGGATCATGCGTGGGGCAATCATCATTTCGTCATTGGCGGCGGCGTGCGGGGCGGCAATTTTTACGGCCAGTTCCCAGTTCACACGCTGGCTGGGCCAAATGATGTCAGTAACGAAGGCCGCTGGCTGCCGACTACATCAGTGGATCAATACGCTTCGACGCTGGCTCAATGGTTCGGCGTCGTGCCGTCTAATCTGCCAGCGGTTTTTCCAAACATCAATCACTTCACCACTAACGACCTGGGCTTTATGAACTAATCAGGCTACACAAATCATTATGAATCAGCGGCCGCGAAAGATCGTAAGTGTCTGTCGCGGCCGCTGTCCGTTGTTGGGAAGCCTAAATTCTGGAAACGAACAATTCCTTCAATCCGGTGACAGGCGGATTGAAGGCAATGCCCGTCGAACCAGGCGCGCCGCTGGCGGGCAATGCTGACTCGCTGCGAGTTGATCGGTGACCTCCTCAAACAAGTTTTTCCGGGTGCCGGTTTTGATGGGCGCAAGCTATCACGCTTGCCGGGAATGGCTCAACGAGCGCGCAACGCCGCTTGGCTAGAGTTGTTTGCGGAAATAAACGATAGCTGTGTGCCATCTCAGTTTCTGCTCACTACCGCCACTTCCTGCTTTGTCGCCGCGCGCCAGAAACGCACGATGCCGTCGGTGCCGCTGCTGACCAAGGTCTGGCCGTCCGGCGCGAAGGCGACGGAACCGACCGCGTCGTCATGGCCTTTCAGCGCGATGATCTCCTGCTGCGTCGCCACATCCCACAACCTGACCATCCCTTCGGCGCTGCCCGTCGCCAGCCGCGTACCATCCGGCGCAAACGCCAGACATTTGACGTGACCCGCGTGGCCTTTGAAGGTGCCGATTTCGCGCCCCGTCGCCACCTCCCACAACTTCGCCGTATCGTCGGCGCTGCCGGTCGCCAGGGTTTTCCCATCCGGCGCAAAGACAAGTGCCAGCAGCGGCTCCGTGTGGCCGTTGAGCACCGCCAGTTCCCGGCCCGTGGCACTGTCCCAGATGCGCGCGGTGTTGTCGTAACCGGCGGAAGCCAGGAGCTTGCCATCCGGCGCAAAGGCGACAGCGGCGACCAGATTGGTGTGTCCTTTGAATGTGAAGAGTTCCTGCCCTGTAGCAGCCTGCCAGACCTTCACCGTTTTGTCCCAGCTAGCCGTCGCCAGCCTTTGGCCATTGGGTGAATACGTCACCGCGTTGACCAGTGCCGAGTGACCATTGAAAGCCATGAGTTCCTGACCGGTGGCGGCATCCCATACCTTTACCGTGCTGCTCTTATGTCCAGAGGCCAGCGTTTTCCCGTCAGGCGAGAATGTCAACGACGTAACAGTATCAGCCTGACCGGCGAAGGTTACGAGTTCCTGGCCACTGGCGGCATCCACTAACCTGACAAAGTTGGGGAAACCTTGTGTCGCCAGCTTCCGGCCATCGGGTGAGAAAGCCGTAAAGGCGTACTGACCAGCGGGAATCTTGAGCGCCGTGAATTCCAGGGCAGTGGCAATGTCCCACAGTCTGGCAGTGTGGTCATCGCTGCTGGTGGCCAGGCGCTTGCCATCCGGTGCGAAGGCCACTGACCAAATTTGGCCCAGGTGGCCTTTGAGCGTCGCGACTTCTTCACCCGTCGCCGCCTGCCACAACTTGACGGTGCGATCAGCGCTGCCAGTCGCCAGCAACTTTCCATCTGGCGCAAACGCTACGGTTCTGATCTCACCGGCGTGTCCTTTGAACATGGCCAGCAGTTTGCCGCTGCTGACCTCAAACAATTGCGCGAAGCGGTTTCTGTAACCCACCGCCAGGCTCTTCCCATCCGGTGCGAACGCGACCGATAAAGCCACACTCGGGAATTCATTGAAAGCGCGCGACTCTCGGCCCGTGGCGGTGTCCCATAATTTGAGGCTAGGGGGAATGGCGTTGCCCGTAGCCAGCAGCCGGCCATCAGGCGAAAACGCCACGGCGTTAACCCAACTGGCATTGCTTTGCAGGCTGAGCAGTTCGCGGCCCGTGCCCACGTCCCACAATTTCAGCGTGCTGTCGCGGCTGCCGGTGGCGAGTTTTTTTCCGTCTGGTGAAAACGCCACGCACATCACCTGGTTGGTGTGGCCGCTGAAGGTGACAAGTTCGCGCCCAGTTGCCAAGTCCCACAATTTCGCTGTTCGATCACCGCTCGCGGTGGCGATGCGCTGACTGTCGGATGAAAAGGCGACCGCCCAGATGTTCTGCACGTGTCCACTGTATTCGCCCAGCAGTTGCCCCGTCGCGGCATCCCACACGCGCAGTTTGTTATCGGCACAAGTCGAAGCGATACGTTGGCCGTCAGGCGAGTAAGCCACGGCCCAAACATCGCTCGGATGCGGCAAGCTATAACGGTCACCGTGGCGAGAGGCCAGCCGCCACAGGTGATACCACTCAAAGCCGCGCAAATCCTCTTCACCGGGCTGCGGTTTGGACTGTTCGACCAAATCGCGCAACTGCTCCATGTTGGCAATCTCCCAAGCTTGCATGGCCTGGTGCATCTGCCCGGCGTAAGCCAATCGGCGGTTCGCACGGGCCTGTTCTTTCGCCACACGCGCCTGCCAGGTTGTGGCGATGATCCCGCCGATCAGGGTCAACAGCAACAACGTTGCCAGCGCGACACCAGCCTGGTTACGCCGGACGAATTTTTCCGTCTGATAGAACCAC
>JBDSAM010000022.1:0-6256 GCA_039922135.1 Blastocatellia bacterium | reverse complement strand
GCCTGGGTTCAAACTACTTGCCTTCCAGTGATTCTCATCAGAGCTTAATTCTCAACATCCAAAGCGTTGGCGTTCCATTGGATAATGGATATGATGAGCGCGGCCATTTGGGCTTCCCCGATGGATTCTTGGCCGGAAGTCTTTAGAAGGCGAAATTACTCAGAATGTCCTCTCTCGGAGATATGCCATGCTCTTCAAAACCCTCAGCGCCGCCGTCTACGGCATTGACGCCGAACTTGTTGAAGTAGAAGTTGATTTGACGCCACGCGCTGGCGATTCCATGCAGGAAACCGTCGTGACTGTTGTTGGATTGCCAGACCTTGCCGTGCGCGAAAGCCGTGAACGTATACGGGCGGCAATTAACAACAGTGGTTTTTTCTTCCCAGTCTACAAAATCACGATTAACCTTGCTCCGGCAGACGTGAAAAAAGAAGGCTCAGCTTTCGATTTGCCGATCGCTGTCGGCATTCTCGGCGCGAATGGCGAACTGAAGCGAGAGATGCTGGATGACACAATGCTGGTGGGTGAACTGGCGCTTGATGGGCGGGTGCGTTCCATACGTGGAGCGCTGCCAATCGCCGTCGCCGCGCAGAAACGCGGCTTCAAACGATTGCTGTTGCCCACGGAAAATGCGCGCGAGGCTGCTGTCGTCAGCGGCATCGCCGTTTATCCCGTCAACGACCTGCGCGAAGTCATCACTCTGCTCAACGCGGACGAACTGCCCGCGCCATTGAAAGTTGATACCGACGCAATGTTCAGCGCGGGCGGGCAGTATCTGATTGATTTCAGCGAGGTGCGAGGCCAGATGCATGCTAAACGCGCGCTTGAGATCGCGTCAGCCGGCGGCCATAACATTCTGATGATCGGCCCTCCCGGATCAGGCAAAACGATGCTGGCCAAACGCATCCCAACCATCCTGCCTCCGATCACATTTGAAGAGGCACTTGAAACAACCAAGATTCACAGCGTGGCTGGTTACACTGACGCGCAGGGACTTTTGACAACGCGCCCCTTTCGCTCTCCACATCACACGATCAGCGACGCTGGGTTGATCGGCGGCGGCGCGATCCCCCGCCCTGGCGAAGTGAGCCTAGCGCACAACGGCGTGCTGTTTTTGGATGAACTCCCGGAGTTTGAGCGCAACGTTTTGGAAGTACTGCGCCAACCGCTCGAAGATCAGAAGGTGACCATAAGCCGCGCTGCGATGTCGCTGACATTCCCGGCCAGCCTAATGCTGGTTGGCGCGATGAATCCGTGCAACTGCGGATACTACGGCGATCCGACCAGGGAGTGCCGCTGCACGCCGCCGCAAATCCAGCGATATATCTCAAAAGTCTCCGGCCCTTTGCTGGATCGAATTGATATTCACATCAACGTGCCTGCGGTAAAGGTCAGTGAACTTTCGGCGAAAGAGAATGGTGAAACTTCAGCCGAAATTCGCAGCCGAGTTATTAGAGCCAGAAAGGTACAGCAGGAGCGTTTTTTAGGAGAGCACGTCTACTGCAACGCACAGATGCCTTCGCGGCTCATCCGCAAATACTGCCAACTTAATACGTCCGCACAGCAACTGCTCGAACGCGCAATTATGAAACTCGGGCTGTCGGCGCGAGCCTATGACCGCATTCTGAAGGTGAGCCGAACGATTGTAGATTTGGAAGGAGTGGATCAGATCGAAGACAGGCACATTTCTGAAGCCGTGCAGTACCGTACCCTGGATCGTACCTACTGGCAATAAGATGAGTGCCGGTAACATCAATAGCTTGAGCCCTAACTTGAGAAGTTAGACTTTGAATGAACGAAGCAGACAGGCAAAGCCGGAATTAGAGAACGACAGGAAGGTGTTTAAGTTTGGAAAACGACAAAGACGCGAAGCACATCAAGGAAAGGAGGAGAAACTTGTGCGATTCGCGTCTTTGTAGGGAGTACGTTCCCAGCATTATCTGCCAGAACGTACCGGGACCTTGATGACCTGACCAGCACGCAACTTGGCCGAACCGCTCAGACGATTCAGCGTCGCGATGTCACGCACCGAAGTATTGTAGCGGCCAGCAATGTCACCCAGCGATTCACCGGCTTTGACTTTGTAGGGGATGATCTTGGCCGACGAGCTGCCAAGCGCAGCAGAAGCCACCATCGGAGATGAATTCGTGGTGCCTTTCGACGTGAAGACCACATTACGAACGCCACTATTCACCGGGATGACGACTTTCTGGCCGGGTTTGATTACGCCATTGACCTGCTCAATAGCCGCAGCCGAAACGCCGGTTTTCCGGCTGATGGAATCGAAGTTGTCATTAGTCTGTGCTGTCAGCATTCGCCAGCTTGCGCGTCTTTCGGGCGGAATGCGATCCAGCGCAACCTTCAGCGCATTGCCTTTCCCCGTCGGGACACGAAGCAGATGCTCCACGCCCGGAGGCGTCACGCCACGCTTCAATTCAGGATTAAGCGCGAGCAGGTAATCGTGTGGCGTGTCAGTCGCGTCAGCTACCAAACGCAGGTCAAGCATGTTGTTGACCTTGACGTAATCATAAGTCAACGATGGTTCAGGCTTAACGCTGAAACCGTATTTTTCCGGATCCTTGGCAATAATGATTGTGGCCAGAATGTTCGGTACATAATTGCGAGTTTCCTGCGGAATCAGACCACGCGAATAAATTTCCCAAAAATCGGCGTAGCCGGAACGGGCAACCGCCCCATCCACACGGCCTTCACCGGAGTTATATGCCGCCATCGCCAGTTCCCAGTTGCCGTCATAACGATTAGCCAGCCACTTCAAATAACGAGCCGATGCGCGCGTGGCTTTCTCAAAGCTTGACCGGTCGTCAACGTAATAGCTCTGGTTCAGGCCATAACGCGCGCCGGTTCCTGGAATGAATTGCCATAAGCCAACCGCTGCCGCCCACGAACGGGCTACGGGCGACCAGGCACTTTCAACCTGCCCAAGCCAGGCGATGTCTTGCGGGACGCCTTCTTCCTTGAATATCTTGCGCGCCATCGTCATAAAGCGGCCCGACCGGCGCAAGCCTTGCTCCATCGTCGCGCGCCCGCGCCCTTGGTAATAATTGATGAAGCTTTGAATCAACGCGTTCGGTTTGAAATTAAAGTCGAGTTTGGCGGAGGCAACTGCCGTTTCAACCTGAGCCACGCTGACGCCCTTGGTTTCTTCCTCGGTCAGCTTGATCTTGGCCAATTCATCCAGCGGAGACGGCGCGAAGGTTTGCTGACCAAAGCCACGATCTTGTGTCGGCTTGTCAGTCTGTTTGTCAGTTTGATTTTGGGTTGAGGAAGGCGTTTGCTGCGCGGTCTGCTGATGGTTGTCGTTAATCGCAACGTTACTATTTGCCGCTGCTGGCACTGCTGACGGCATCGCCGATAGCAAGGTCATCTGGCGGCGGAAGACATTATCCACCAATGCTTGGTAGTGTTGCTGCAAACGCGCATCGCTGCGCACGTCAATGCCCGATTCCAGCACCAGATCGATCGAGCGGTCATATTCACGACGGGCTTTGTCAAAATTCCCGTCCTTAAAATTGGCCTCGCCTGAGGCGAAATAGCCGGTTGAACGGTCTATCACACGCTGAATCTCGGCGCTACGTGGATCAATTGAAATGTCATTACCGTTTGAAACCGCCCCGCGCCCTTGAGCAAATAAGGAGATAGACAAGCACGGGGTCAGGGCAACTGATAAAAAGAAAGCGGTCAAGAAACTGCCCCGCATCCCACCGGACAGCTTCCCAGCATTAAGCGTTATCATTACTACTTTTTCCTCCGGAATTTTATTCATTCCCAGCAATATCTGATCTGATTTTGATCTGACTTTAGTTCGTGATTACGTTAGCGGTGCTAGTCTTGATCCTTGTTTTTCTGCGCCTGGGGTTAGCGAAAGGCTTTGGCGCAATCAGGAACGCTAACGACGGCGGGCATAGTAACTTTTACACAGTTAGGCTGTCAAACTGTATTTACTCCCTGCATTTTTCAGGCCGTACGCAATCTCTCATGTTTTAAGAGAGGCGAGATTGACAGGTAAAAGCTGTAAAGATATAAGTTGCCGCGATGAAATCATCTATCAACCGGATTCTTCTACTGACAGTTTTTCTCTGTGCAACTGCGGTATCCGTTTATGCACAAGCCAAAAACTTTCCCGCGTATACGGGACACGTCAATGATTTTGCCGGGGTGATGGATTTGGCTACTAAGCAAAAGCTGGAAACAATCCTAACCAACTTCGAGCAGATGACCGGGGCGCAGATCGCCGCTGTCATCATCCAATCCCTCAATGACCGCCCCATCGAAGAGTATTCGAACGCCCTTTACCGGGCCTGGGGCATTGGCGCGAAAAGTGGAGAGAATAAGAATAAAGGCGCCTTGCTGATTGTTTCCCTGCAAGATAGAAAAACGCGGTTGGAAGTTGGCTACGGGCTGGAGGGTGACCTACCTGATGGATTGGCCGGCGAATTGATTCGCCGTATGCGGCCGTACCTGCAACAGCAACAATATTCTGAAGCGATGACCGTTGGCGTTCGCTCAATCACCGACACATTGGCTGAAAAATGGCAGATCTCGCTGGCTGGGATTGAAGATCGTCGCTATGCTTATCGCCCAGGGCAAGGGAAAGAAAGCGGCGGCAAAGGCGTCGGAGTATTATTCCTGGTCTTTATCGGATTTATCATTTTAATGGGAATCATCAGCCGTTCTTCTCGAGGGCGCGGCGGTGGCGGAGGCGGCAGTTCGCTGTGGTGGCTGGCACCTCTAATCTTCAACCGTGGCGGCGGCAACTTTGGCGGTGGGAGTAGTGACAGCGGCGGTGGGTGGGGAGGTGGCAGTAGCGGAGGTGATAGCGGTGGCAGTGATTGGGGCGGATTCGGCGGCGGTGACAGCGGCGGCGGCGGCGCAAGCGATAGTTGGTAAATTTCGGTGTCGGAGTTTGAGTCTATGGATCACAATCTCAATGAATTAGTCAGCCGATTAACAGGCACACAGCCAGACAACTTAGTTTCTGTAATTGCCTATGGCTCCGCAGTTGCCTTGTCGGGGAATACGAAGAAATCGGACTATCAAACTTTGATCATTACCCGGCGGCTCACTAGCGAAGACCTGCGCCGCATTCGCCCAGTGTCACTATGGTGGCGCGGTCAAGGGTACTCGCTGCCGGTCTTTTTCACTGAGGCCGAGTTCCAGGATTCGCTGGACGTCTTCCCAATTGAGTTCCGCCATATGAAACGGGCGTACCGCGTGCTTCACGGCCAGGATTTGCTCGCGACCTGCGAAGTGTCAAAAGCCAATCTGCGTTTGGAAACCGAATATGAACTGCGCGGGAAGCTGCTGCGCCTGCGGTCGCTTTCGATGCAGGCGGGCGAATCGGCAGAAGAGTTAACCAAACTGATGGCCGAAAGCGTCGTCAGCTTCGTCCGGTTCATGCGCCCGATTCTGGAGCTACTCGGCGAAGAGCCGCCGTTGGGCCGGGCGGCGACGGCGACCGAGGTTGGCCAGCGGTTGAACGTTGATACTGCGCCAATCGTTCGGGCGCTCCGATTACGCGATGAATCGAAATCGCTGATGGAAGCTGAAGTCCAAGACCTTTTCGCGAGTTATCTGAACTGCCTGACGCAAGTCATCGCGGCAGTGGACAAACTGTGATTGTCCGGCAAGCTGCCAGCTTGCCGTTTTCCGACACATAGAGCGTTGATTAGTAAACAGCGGTAAGCTGGCAGCTTGCCGGACATCTTCAAGGAGGAATTGTATGGGCAAAATTGCATTGATTATCTTGGGCGTATTGTTGCTGTTTGTACTGATTATCGGCGGCACCGGATTGAGCAGCTACAATGGGCTGATCGAAAAGCGCAACGTCGTGGACAAACAATGGGCACAGGTCGAAAACAACCTGCAACGCCGCGCCGACCTGATTCCGAATCTGGTCAACACGGTCAAAGGCTACGCCAAGATTGAACAGACCGTGCTGACGCAGATCGCGCAGTCACAATCCATCATGAAGTCGGGTACGGCGACGCCGGAACAGAAGATGGACGCCAGCAACCAGATGACCGGCGCATTGCAACGCGGCGGCCTGCTGGGCGGTGGGTTGCCGTTTATGACGCTGGTGCAGTCTTATCCGCAATTGAAGTCGGACGCGCAGTTCAACCGCTTGTCGGACGAATTGGCGGGAACCGAGAACCGGCTGGCCGTCGCGCGTAAGGACTACAACGACTCCGTCAACGTCTACAACACATCACGGCAGAAATTTCCGACCGTGATTGTC
>JBDSAM010000021.1:0-6121 GCA_039922135.1 Blastocatellia bacterium | reverse complement strand
GCGTTCAATGCCCGCATTGTCTCGCACTTTGACGGTCGTCCCGGCCAGCATCACCGGCAGCGGCGTAGTGTTGGCGACGAGAGTTGATGTCGCCAGGCCAGTGCCGAAAGCCACAGTGATCGCTTCCGGCGCAAAGGCCGCGCCGCTGTAACTAGCCGCTGAAACGCTGGTCGCCGCGCCAGACGCCGCTTCGTAGCACCCGATGTCAGGCGATGTCGGGCCCATCCCTTGCGGACGCGCTACGCCGTCAAGGTCGTCGGTCACTCCGGCCACCATGGTGCCCGCATTGATCGCGGGCGATCCGCTTTTGAGGTGATAGTTGTTGCTGGCTGCATCAACAAAGAGCGCGGCAGGCGCGGCGATGATTGAATGCGTGTCGTAACCGAGCGCCTGCCATTGCTGCAACGTGATGATCGCGTCGCCCGCGTTGGCGCTGAAACGATTGACTACAATGTTGTAATCGCTCTGAAAGCCGCTGGCCGCGCCGCTGTAAATCACGACCGAGCCGCGCGTGTCGGGGTTATAAAGGATGTTGTTTTTGACGATGTTGCCCGCCGGATTCGGCGCGCCATCGGATGCCGGAATGTTGATGCAATAACGCGCGCCCGCGGCCTGCACGATTGTGTTGTGATAAACCTGATTGCGGCTCGACCCGGCGGCGGCATCAATCGCGTAGAGCGAAATGCCCGAAGCGTGATTTGCATAAAGCAAGTTGTTGCGAATCACACTGTCGAATAACCCGTCGCAGTTGATCCCCGACCCTCCGCTCGCGCCGTTTTCGTAGATCACGTTCTTTTCTATCAAACCGAAAGAGATCATCCCGTCGCCGCCCTGCGACAGATCGCCGTTGATGTGAATGCCCGCGGCGGCGTTGTGATGGCTGCGATTGCCGCGAATGGTCGGGTAATCGGCGCTGTTGCTATGATAGATGCCGTGCTCGGTGTTGTACGAGGTCTCGTTGAATTGAATCACCGGATGATCGCTGAACCCTAGAAATACGCCGTCGCCGCGTCCTAGCGTGCCGTTGTGATGCGTGAAGCAATTTTGCACGGTGATGAAACTGCCGTAGCGGATGTCTACTCCGTGACGCGGCGCGCCGGTGATCTCAAACCCGTCAATCACCCAGTAACTGACTGTGGCGTCGAATAGCTCGACCTCGATGATGCTCTGATGTTTGTTCGACGGGCTGAGCGTGTTGAGCAAGACGTGCGCGCCCGCTTCGGCTCTGAGAATTTTGGGGGCATTCGCCGCGCCAGATTTGCCTATGCGACAACCGGCGTAAGTCCCCGCGCGAACGATGATCGTATCGCCGGACGCAATCGCATCAACGGCGTATTGCAACGTCGCCCACGGCTGTTCGGCAGAACCTGGATTATTGTTGCTGCCGTTGGTCGCCACATAATACGTGGCCGCGCTGACGCTGTTGGTCGAGACGATGAGCAGAGCGAAGAAGCAGAGCGAGACAAATACTTTCATAAAACTCACAATGAAACTTTCTCGCTCGTCGAGAGCGAAACGTCGCCGGCCTTCCTGATGTCGTAAGCGATGGTGACGAAGGTTTGCAGATAGCCGATTGTCGCTACCGCCAGCGCCGCATAAGCCAGCAGCGGCAATTTAGCCGAATCGGTCAGCAACATGGTCGCCGCTACACCCGCGCACATCACCGCCGCAATCAACTGCCGATAGATCACTCGCTGCCAGAAGACAAAGACCGCAATAAAGCCAAGCACGGCGACCAGCGTGCCGAGCGGATGCGGCCAGCCGAGCTGCAGCGCCATCGAAAAGTAGTAGCTGGTCACAATCCCGCGCACGAACTTTTGCAGCGTGAAGTAGTGTTCATAAAAGAATGGGAAGAATGCGGCCAGCGCCGCGACAACCATAAGCTCATTACGCTCGCCCAACGGAACGGCCAGCGCATGCGCCAAAAAGTAGTGCCAGATCAAAATCAGCCAAATCGGCATTGAATTGCGCGCCCACTTGGCCATGCGCGATGGCGGAATCAAGGCCAGATCGGCCATCAGATACAGGTAATAAACAAGTGGCGGCAAGATGATTCCCGGCCAGGCGGTATTCAATGTGTCGCGTTTGAACGCTACCAGTAAGGTGACGATCATGGCAATCAATGGCGCCCATTCATAACTGCGGATGTGCGAAGGCGGCTGGCGATACCACTTCTCGTACGATTTGTGTTCGCGCAAGCTGGGCGTTAATGAACGGTTGATGCTCTCGGCCAACTGCTGCATGACCTGCCGATGAAACTCCCGATCATCGCGTCGGCCTACGCAGTCTGCTTCATTTAAGCGAATGGGTTCGTGATACCAGACAATGATCTTGGCCGGTTTCGGCAGCAACTTCCATTTTGGCCAGGCCCGGAATGCGCCGCCGATGGTAACCGGCACAATTACTGCGCCGGTTTCAACGGCCAGTCGCGCCACACCGGTTTTCAATTCCCCCATCGGCCCGCGTTCCGACCGCTGCCCTTCGGGAAAGATGCCCAGCGCATCGCCAGCATTCAGAACCCGCAAGGCTTCCAGGAATGCCGCTTCGCCTTTGCCCTTACGCAGGTCTACGGGAAATGCGCCGATCGCCTTGATCACCTGCCCCAGCAGAGGGAATTTGAATAGCGCATCCCATGCCATGAAACGGATACTTCGTTTGATCGGCAGCATCACCAGCACCGGATCCAGATAGGACGGGTGATTGCCCGCAATAATGATTGCCCCATCCGTCGGGACATTCTCCAGCCCGTGATATTCAACCGAGAAAAGAACACGGAACAGTTTGTGCGCCCAGAATTTGATGAATGAAAGCAACATATTCCTGAATGCTCGTTTGAGCTTTAGAATCAGATACGGCTTCGGCAAGTGGCAATCTTAGTGCATCCCTGCGCAGGCAGGAAGAGATCGGACCGCGAACAGATCGCAGTAAATATCATCTCCCAGTTGATTGTTTCTCAGTTGACAATAATTCAACTAACGGTTATAGTGCCCGCCGTGATGACAAAGCGAGTAAAGATAACACCGAGCATGGCCGAGCAGGCGTTGATCCGGCTGATGCGCGTCGGCGACCGGTTGTGGCGCGAATCGGATGAGCGCTTCAGCCAATGGGGGCTGACTGACAATCATTACAACGTGCTGCGCATCCTGAACGGATCAAGCGATTCGATGCGGCAGGTCGAGATCGGGCGCAAGATGCTTTCATCTCGTGCCAATGTCACCAAGCTGATTGATCTGCTGGAAGAGCGCAAGTTCGTCCGCCGCCTGTCATGCGGTGACCGGCGGGTCAATCTGGTCGAACTGACCGGCGAAGGCGCGAAGTTCATCGAGGAGACTTTGCCGGAGGTTATCGGCCAAGCCAATGAAACGATGAAGCTGCTGACGCGAGAGGAGCAGAAGACTGTCTTCAAGTTGCTCGGCAAACTGCTCGGCGAATGAGCCCATGCCCAAATTGTTCACCAAGAAACAGTTTCTTTGTGAACCGACTAAAGATGAGTTGGCGTTATTGGTGCCAACCTTTCAAAACAGGAGATCACTATGTTTCGCAAACTCTTCGCAACGAATAACGACATTTTGCCGCTGATTCTGCGGCTGGCGCTGGGTCTGGTCATGTTTCCGCACGGCGCGCAAAAGCTGCTGGGGTGGTTCGGCGGCGGCGGTTTCAGCGCAACGATGCAAGGGATGACTTCGATGGGACTGCCCGCTGTGATCGTCTTTCTAGTGATTATGGCTGAATCGCTTGGCTCGCTGGGATTAATCACCGGCTTCCTGACGCGCTTCAGTGCCTTTGGAATCACAATGGTCATGCTCGGCGCAATCGTCACGGTGCATTCCAAAGTCGGATTCTTCATGAACTGGACGGGCAAGCAGGCAGGCGAAGGCTTCGAATATCACCTGCTGGCTATCGGCATCGCGATTGCGCTGATGATTCGTGGCGGCGGCGCATTGTCGGTTGACCGCGCCATTCAGGATGGCCAACGGTAAGGCTAGAACATTGGCAACTAACCAATTTTTGAAGGTAAGAGGAGTTTTGTTATGCAGATCATCAAAGCAAAAGACCGTTTCCATTTGGAAAGCGACTGGCTGTCGGCTTATTGGTTGTTTAGCTTCGACCGGTACTACGATCCGGACAACATGAGCTTTGGGCCGCTGCGCGTCTTCAATCACGATATGGTAGCGGGCGGCGGTGGCTTCCCGACTCACCCGCACCGCGAGATGGAGATCGTGACTTATGTGCTGGATGGCGAACTGGCGCATAAAGACTCGACCGGCGGGCGCAGCGTGATCCACGCCAGCGAAGTGCAACGCATGACTGCCGGCACTGGCATTGCCCATTCGGAATTAAACCCATCCGAAACCAAGCCCGTCAGGTTGCTGCAAATGTGGGTGTTGCCGGAGCATGCCGGGCTGACGCCGTCTTACGAACAGAAGCAATATACGGCCGAACAGCGCACAGGCAGGCTGTTGCCGATTGCTGCCGGCAGCGATGTGCCCGAAGCCGTGAAGATTCATCAGGACGTGACGTTTTATGTTTCGCATCTGCGCACTGGCGATCAGGTCGCGCACGAACTGAAGCCCGGACGCCGTGCCTTCTTTTACGTTATCGAAGGCGAAGTCGCACTGAACGGTGAAGGCTTGAGCACAGGCGCTCAGGCTCGCATCACTGATGCCACAAAACTTGAACTGTCGGCACCAGGCGAAAGCGAGATCATTCTGATTGACCTGCCTTAAGAATTGATGGTCAGGCCACACGTTTTGTGGCCTGACCTATTTCTTTCATCTAATCTGAAAAACCCAGGCGGCTTCACCAACAAACTTAAGAAGGAGTTTTATGAACGCACTTGAAGTAATCAAACATCGGATCTCGACGAACAAGTTCGACACCTCCCGGACATTATCTGAAGCCGAGATTAAAGAGCTGGTCGCCTACGCCACCGAAGCTCCATCCGCCTACAACATCCAGAACTGGCGATTCGTGGCCGTGACAGAACCCGCCGCCAAAGAGCGTTTGAAGGCTGTCGCCTACAATCAGCAGAAGGTCGTTGACGCAGCAGTAACCTTCATCGTGCTCGGCGACCTGCGCGGATACGAGCGTCTGGCAGACATCCTGAAGCCATCGGTTGACGCGGGAATCATGCCGCAGCAGATGGCTGATGGTTGGGTGAAGCAGACGGCAGCAGCTTACGGCAGCAATCAACAGTTCGCCCGCGACGAAGCAATCCGCTCCGCCGCCTTCGCCGCAATGACGCTGATGATTGCCGCCGAAGCCAAAGGCTTGGCTACTGGCCCGATGATCGGCTTTGACCCGGAAGGGGTAAAGCGCGAATTCCACATTCCGGATCGTTACGTGCCGGTGATGCTGGTAACGCTTGGTTATGCTGCGCCTGGGAATTGGCCGCGCAAACCGCGTCTGAAAGTTGATGAAGTTTTGTCTTTCAACGAAGGACTCGAGTTTTGATCAACTATGGTACGGGGCCGCTCCATCACGGTCGCGGTTCCGTACCATGCGCCATCTACCAGTTGCCGGTACGATCCCAGGCAAACTCTTTCAGCTGTTCCAGTAAATCCGCCGAAAGCTTTCTTCCATCTGAACAATCAATATTCGACGTCACGTGGTTGGTCGTCCGCATTCCGGGAATCACAGTGCTGACGGCCGGGTGGCTGAGCGTGAAGCGCAGCGCCAGTTCAGACAGGCTTGCCGCCTCTTCACCAAGCAACGTTTTCAATTTTTCCACTCGGTCAAAAACCTTTTGTTTTCGGTCGCCACGAAAAAAGAAGCTGCGAAAATCTGATTCGGGAAAGACAGTGTCGGGTTTGATTGCGCCGGTCAGCCCGCCTTCGTCAAATGGAACACGCGCCAGTACACCGATGTTTAATTCCTGACAGACCGGATAAAGTTCGTCCTGGGGCGATTGTTCGAAAATGTTATAGATCACCTGCACCGCGTCAATCTGTCCGGTACTCAGTGTCTGGATGACGTTTGCGGGTTGGTAGTCGTTGATCGAAATACCAGCGTAGCGAATCTTCCCCTGCTGGCGCAGCTTCGCGATTGCTTCGACCCATTCGCTTTCGCCTGCCCAGTCGTCGTGCCAGACGTGAAATTGCTGTAGGTCAATCGTTTCGAC
>JBDSAM010000020.1:0-4685 GCA_039922135.1 Blastocatellia bacterium | reverse complement strand
TGCTGCGCGATCTTTTCGGCCTGAAGTTGGGCGTTGAGTTCCGGCTTATGGATTTCGCGGATGTCAATCAGGATGTCGCGCTTGGTGCGGCGGCTCATTTCTTGTTTAAGCTTGTCAATCTCCGCGCCCTTGCGCCCGATGATGATGCCCGGGCGCGAAGTGTAGATGATGATGCGCAGGCGGTTGGCCGCGCGATCAATATCCACTTGCGAAACGCCAGCCTGCGAGAAGCGCTTCTTCAGTTCCTTTTTCAATTTTAGGTCTTCCAGCAGCAGCTTGCCGAAGTCTTTCTTCGCGAACCAACGCGAGTGCCAACTGCGGTTGTAGCCTAGCCGGAAGCCATAAGGATGTACTTTCTGACCCATAGTTTCTCCGTTGCCGAAATCTACCAAATCCTAATTGCTACTCAGCGGTCGCGCTTTTCGCCTTTAACCGTTTTTTGCTCGCGCGCTTTTCGGTTGTCACGACCACTGTCAGGTGACTGTAATGGCGACGCTCGCGATAGGCTCGTCCCATTGGCGCTGGACGCACACGGCGGCGATGCTTCGTGACACCGGTGCCGGCATAGCAAGCCTTCACCCAAAGCTCGTCCACATCCACCATCACATTGTCCTTCTCAGCCAACTGCTCGGCGTTGGCGCGCGCCGATTCGAGCACCTTGAAGATCAAGCCAGCGGCCCGCTTATTAGTATAACGAAGAAGTTCGCGAGCGTCGCCGTAACTAAGGCCACGAATCAAATCCATGACCAACTTGGCCTTCTGCGACGACATCTTGACGTTTGTAGCTTTCGCAATTGCTTCCATTTTTCCAGACCTCTGTCTGAGAAGGGCGCGTGGCAGTCATATAAGGGTATGCCCGCCTGCCACCCTGTCTCTTACCTCTTGGCCGCTCCCTTTTCCGCCTTGTCCGCGTGCCCTTTAAATGTGCGCGTCGGCGCGAATTCCCCGAGTTTGTGCCCAACCATATTCTCGGTGACGTAGACCGGGATGAATTTTCTGCCGTTGTGAACTGCCAGCGTATGGCCGACCATTTCGGGCGTGAGCGTCGAGCGACGCGACCAAGTCTTGTGGACTTTCTTTTCGTTCGCCGCGTTCATCCGCTCAATAGCTTTCCATAGATGCTTGTCAATAAACGGGCCTTTTTTGACTGAACGTGCCATAGCTTTATCTCAAATCCCAGGTCAAAAACCCGAGATTACTTAGTTCTCCGTTTGACGATGAACTTATCGGTGCGCTTGTTATTGCGAGTCTTGTAACCGCGTGTCGGTTTCCCCCAGGGGGTAACGGGGTTGCGTCCGCCTGACGTCTTGCCTTCACCACCGCCGTGGGGATGATCAACTGGGTTCATCGCCACGCCGCGCACGGTTGGGCGAATGCCTTTCCAGCGCGTACGACCAGCCTTGCCCAAGGAAACATTTTCATGTTCGGAGTTGCCGACCTGACCGATGGTCGCCATACAATCAACCGTAACCAGACGGATTTCGCCCGAAGGCAAGCGAAGCTGCGCGATTCCACCCTCTTTAGCAACCAATTGCGCAAAGCTGCCTGCGCTGCGGGCCATCTGCCCGCCTTTGCCGGGCTTCAATTCAATATTGTGAATCTGAGTACCGAGCGGGATGTTTTTAATCGGGAGCGCATTGCCCGTCAGAATGTCCGATTCAGGGCCAGAAAGAATCTCCTGTCCAACCTGCAATCCAGCAGCGGCAATGATGTACCGCTTTTCGCCATCGGCATAATTGACCAGCGCGATGCGCGCTGAGCGGTTTGGATCGTATTCAATCGTCGCCACCTTGCCCGGAATGCCGAATTTGTCGCGCTTGAAGTCAATGATGCGATAGTGGCGCTTGTGTCCGCCACCGCGATGGCGAACAGTTATTTGGCCCATATTGTTGCGGCCACTTGTGCGCTTTTTGGTATCCAACAGCGGCTTGTACGGCTTATCCGTCGTCAGTTCGTCATTCGTCAGATAAGTCTGGTAGCGCCGCGCCGGACTGGTTGGTGATAGCTTCTTGATTCCCATCTTCTATCCTCGTAGTCGGCGGCTGGTGAAAAACTCAGCCCAATTACCGACAACCAAAACTAAATCGAATCCGCGTAATCAACGTTATTGCCTGGCGTCAATGTGACGTAAGCTTTTCTCCAGTCGGGCTTACGCCCGACGATGCGGCCACGGCGAACCTTTTTGCCGTGATAATTAAGCACTCGCACCTGATCAACCTTGACCTTGAAGATCGCCTCAACCGCATTCTTTATCGCGTGCTTCGTAGCGTCCCCGGCAACGCGGAACGCTAGCACTTGCCGATCGCGCTTGATCGTCTTTTTGTTCTTGCTGTCGCGGATATCGTGCGTGCTCGTCTCTTTCAACCAGAGAGCCTTCTCCGTAATAACTGGCGCTTTAAGCACGTCCCAAATCGTTTTCATAGTTGTCCCTCAACTGCCCGAGCATTATGCTGCTTGTGCTACTTGCTCAGCTTGTCCTGCAAAGCGTTGATTGCATCGCGCGTGAAAACGATCTTGTCGTGATAGAGCACGTCATAGATGTTGATGTTGACGTCCGCCGCAAGCTTGACGCCGGGGACGTTGCGCGATGAAAGAACCAGGTTGCGTTGCGGCGTGGTTTCGACGATCAAAGTCTTATTGCCCCAGCCGAACGTGCCTGCGAGAGCCGTGAAGCTTTTCGTTTTATGATCGTCCAGATCGAATTGTTCAATGACAATCAGGTTCCCTTCGCGCAATCGCTCGGACAAAGCAGATTTCAGTGCCCCGCGCTTCATCTTCTTTGGCATTTCGGATTTCCAGTCGCGCGGCTGCGGGCCATGCACATTGCCGCCGCCCTTCCACAATGGCGACCGTAAGCTGGCAACCCGCGCGCGGCCTGTGCCCTTCTGTTTCCAGAGCTTCCTGCCGCTTCCCCTGACCTGGCCGCGCGTTTTGGTGGCGACCGTGCCTTGGCGCTGGTTGGTCAAATAATTATTGACCGCAAAATAGATCAAAGCTTCGTTGAGCGGCGCGCCAAAGATTTCATCTTTCAGCTCCAACTCACCGACACTTTCGTTTTTCAGATTTTTGACTTCAACGGTTGGCATCGCTGCCCTCTCAGAAAATTATGTGCGGCAATTTCGGCGAATGAATCCGGCGAATTTGCCCCACGAACCTAGTCAGTCTCTTTCTTCTTGATCATCACGTAAGCACCTGTAGGCCCCGGCACAGCGCCCTTGACCAGAATCAGATTGTCTTCCGCACTGATCTTCACGATCTTCAAATTCTTAATCGTCTTGCGCTCAACGCCCATATGGCCCGGCATTCGCGTGCCTTTGATGACGCGCGAAGGATAGGCCGAAGCGCCGATAGAACCCGGCGCGCGGTGGAACATCGAACCATGCGATTTGCCTCCACCGTGAAAGTTATGGCGCTTGATGACTCCGGCAAATCCTCGTCCCTTGCTGGTACCAATGACATCAATGACGTCATTCTCTGCAAACTGATTGACCAGCACCTGATCTCCGACGTTAATCTCTTCATTGCTCTGTTCCAAGCGGAACTCGCGCAGAATCTTGGTCGGTGGGATACCCGCTTTGGCGAAGTGGCCTTTCATTGGTTTATTGGTATTTTTCGGACTCTTGTCCTCCACCAATCCAAGTTGCACCGCTTCATAACCGTCTGTCGAGACGGTCTTGCGCTGCACAACCACGCAAGGACCAGCTTTGATTACCGTCACGGGTGTAACCGTCCCGTCCGGCGCGAATATCTGGGTCATTCCCAGCTTTTTACCGATAATTCCGTTCACCATTTTTGAATCCTGGTGGTCAGTGGTTTGTGGCTGGCAGTCACTGGTCAACCATCCGGTCAACCGCTAATCATCAACCACCAACCACTATTTGTTATCTGCGGTCGCGACCAAAAGCTTTGATTTCGGCATCAACACCAGCGGGCAGATCGAGTTTCATCAGTGCATCCATCGTCTGCGGCGTCGGATCTAGAATATCCATCAGACGCTTGTGGGTGCGAATCTCGAACTGCTCGCGTGATTTCTTATCCACGTGCGGCGATTTCAAAACGGTGATTTTGTTTTTCACCGTCGGTAGTGGGATCGGCCCAGCCACGCGTGCGCCCGTGCGCTTGGCCGTCTCGACGATCTCCGCCGTTGACTGATCCAGTACGCGATAATCGTAAGCTTTCAGGCGAATTCTGATTTTGTCGTTCAGCATATTTCTTTCGTGTCCGACAAACCGAAGTTTGTCGGACGTTCGAATTTCACTACTCGATGATGTCGGAGACGGTGCCAGCGCCGACCGTTCGGCCACCTTCGCGGATCGCGAAACGCAAGCCCTTCTCCATCGCGATCGGGGCGATCAATTCGATCTCCATCGCAATGTTGTCTCCAGGCATGATCATCTCTGTGCCTTCCGGCAACTGCGCCACTCCGGTCACGTCCGTCGTACGGAAGTAGAACTGCGGACGATACCCGGTGAAGAACGGCGTATGACGGCCTCCCTCTTCCTTCGTCAGGATGTAGGCCTCAGCCTTGAACTTCGTGTGTGGCTTGATCGAACCCGGCTTGGCGATGACCTGGCCGCGCTCGACGTCCTTGCGATCCACGCCGCGCAGCAGCAAACCCACGTTGTCGCCAGCCATTCCGCTGTCTAATAGCTTCTTGAACATTTCAACGCCCGTCACCACCGTGT
>JBDSAM010000019.1:0-6237 GCA_039922135.1 Blastocatellia bacterium | reverse complement strand
AGACAGGCGCATTGGATGCGCTGCGGGCAGACGTTGGCATTCTGTATTCGCCGCGTGGCCGCATCGCGATGGCGATTTATTGTGACGATATGCCCGATGTAGCGTGGACAATAGATAATCCTGCGCTGCTCTTGATCTCGCGGCTGTCTGAAATTCTGGTGGACGGGCTAGGGCGCGAACCGGCGAAGATCGGATCAGTACCGCGACCGGTTGGGAGCGAGTTTACGCTCTCGCCCACTGAGTCAGTACCCCGACCTTTAGGGAGTAGGATTTCTTTTGAGATTATCGAAGGCGTTTTCCACGATGGCTTGGGCACCTTTGCGGAACTGGCGCTGGCCAATAATTTGATTGAGCTTGCCAAGGTTAAACAGCCGCTGTTCAACACCGCCGCCAGCGAAGCCAAGATGCGCAATGCCATTGAACGCCTGCCTATCAATCATCCCGCGCGCAAAAGGTTCGAGGTTGAACGAGCGAATATCGCTGCGGCTACGGCGCGCGGCGCGGCCAGCCTGCTCAGCCGTGATGGTAAAACGCCGCTCGTTCGCGTCCATCACACGGCCAGAGAATTCAGCAATGCACGAGCGGCAGATTTGGTGATGGAATTCGATCAAGGCGCGCGCTTGCCCATCTCAGTCAAAACTGAAAAATCCGGCAAGATCGCTGTCGCCGAAGGCCAGACGCCGGAGATTTTTGAAAAGTGGGCCGCGCGCTACTTTCAACTTTCACGCGCGGAGTTTGATGGATTGATGCGGGAGCTTGGGTTCGCTTCACTGGCAGAGATGAAATCTTCTTACCTGAATGCCTCGCAACTGGTCGCGCAAGTGCTGATTCGCAAACTGGGCTTGGCCGACTGTGAACCGAATGATTTCAGCCGCGCGCGCGTCACCGATGTTGGTGCCGTGAAGTTTCTTTTCCGCCAGTTGATCAAGTTCAAACATGGCAACGACGGCAGCACTGTGATTATCTTCGACCGCGAAAGCGGCCAGGTGGCTTGGGGATCGAAGCTGGAAAGTGTTGAAGTTGAAAAACTGACAGCGGAAAGAATTTCATTTCGCGCGTCACGTCCGCGCGCTGGGCAACCCATCGCGTCGGAGTTTGGCATCAAGATTGACAATCAAGTTGTCGTCACCTTCCAAATCAAACACAAACGAGGCAAGGCGCGTGGCAGCCAGCAGCAATTTGAATTCTCCGACATCACGACCCGCTTGATTGTGTGAGCCGGAATGCTTCAATCTCCGCCTTCGCTTTCTGTCCAATCTCTTCCATCCGCCCCATCCACTGTTGTTCATAAGGCTTCAACGCATTCACCACGGCTTCAGCAACGGCCAGGTTGCGAAACCATTTCTTGTTGGCCGGGACGATGAACCACGGCGCGTGCGGAGCGCCGCAACGGTTCAAGGCGTCTTCGTACGCCTGCATGTAACCGTCCCAATGCTCGCGCTCTTTCCAGTCGCCTGCGGACAGCTTCCAATATTTAGTCGCGTCCTGTTCGCGTTCCAGCAGGCGCTGTTGCTGTTCGTCTTTGCTGATGTGCAGGTAAAACTTCAAGACGATGGTGTTGGCCTCAGCCAGTAACTTTTCAAATGCGTTGATGTGGTCGTAGCGCGCGCTCCAGACAGGGTCGCTGACGATTTTATGCACGCGTACGACCAGCACGTCTTCGTAATGCGAACGATTAAAGATGGCGATCTCGCCTTTGCCCGGCGTCTGTTTGTGAACGCGCCACAGAAAGTCGTGCGCCAGTTCTTCGGGGGTGGGAATTTTGAACGACGCGACGCTGCAACCCAGCGCGTTCAGCGGCCCCATTACGGCTTTGATCGTGCCGTCTTTGCCGGACGTGTCCAGCCCTTGCAGGATAATTAAGACCGAATGCTGGCCGGCGGCGTACAGCAGTTCCTGCAAACGCGTCAGCTCTTTGCTTAGCGCCTTCAGTTGCTCTGCGCCAGCCTCTTTATTCAGCCCGGCGTTTTCTTCAGGGTTAATGTCGTGAAGCTTGATCGGCTGCGTGCCGGTGAGTTGATGTGCGAATGACATAGCTTGATTCCAAATTGCGAATTTTGATGAGAACCAAACACGCAAGCAGCGATGATTGGTTATTCAGATTTCTTATTGCAAACAAGGCAAACTGACAGCTTGCCCAACTATCAACGAGGCAATGGTTCTGGCAGATTGGCAATCGCATAAGCCAGCACGGCCATCACCGCGGCATTTTCAGCCAGTTCGCGCGGCACGATTTTGTCGAAGGTGTCCGCCGGAGTGTGGTGATAATCGAAGTAGGTTCTGCTGTCCTGAAATGGCGCGAAGCCGGGTACGCCCGCAGCTTCCAATGGCGAAATGTCCGCGCCGACCGAATTGGTGACGATGTGAACCAAGCCCGCGCCTGAAGATTGCAGGACATTGGCAATTGGTTGAAGTAGGGAAAGTGCTGCAGGTTTGACGTTGGCTAAAAATCCAGTCGGGTGGCCTGCGCCAAGATCGCTTTCAATGGCGGCGATGTGATTGGCAAGGTTGTTCTTCTGATTTTGAAAATACGCCTGACCGCCGCGCCCGCCATTCTCTTCGTTCATCCAGGCAATCACACGAATCGTGCGCTTGGGTATCAATCCAAGCTGCTTGCACAGATTGGCCACCTGCATTGCCACGGCTACGCCTGCGCCATCATCAATAGCGCCCGTCCCTAAATCCCAGGAATCCAGATGGCCGCTGACGATGACAACTTGATCAGGAAATTCGCTGCCTTTCAAGTCGGCTATGACGTTGAAGCTTTCAGCATCAGGCAGGGTTTGCGGCGTCAGCGTCAGCTTCAACTTAACTTCGCCCTGTTGGGTCAGGTGGGCAATCATCTCGGCATCTTCCGCGGTGACGGCAGCGCCGGGAATCTTAGCCACGCCGTCGGCGTAACGCAGCGCACCCGTGTGAGGCAGGCGATAGGCTTTGCCACCCGCCGAACGATTCAACGCCGCCACCGCGCCCAGCCGGGCCGCCGCGCTTGCGCCGCCACCTCGATAGGCGACGGCTTGCCCATACGCTTCTTCACCAAAGCCCTGCATGGCCATCTGTTCATCAAACTTGTAATTGAACAGCACGATCTTGCCTTTGACCTTCGCTTCGCCTAGCGCGTTCAATCCGTCGAAGTTGTTAACGACGACGACCGATGCGGTGATGCCTTCGGTGGGTGTTGCCACACTGCCGCCCAGCGCCGTCAATACGACTTTCTGCGTCGTGCCCGCGGCCATTCCTGGAAACTCCACCAGCGCGCCCGTTTCAATGCCGCGCACCCAATGCGGGACCATCGCTTTTTCTAGCTTCACTTCCAGCCCCAACTTGCGCATCTCGCCAGCGACATATTCAACGGCGCGCGCGGCCTGCGGCGAACCGCTCAAACGCGGGCCGATGTTGTTGCACAGATATGCCGTTTGTTTCAGAGCGTAATCGCTTGCCAGCGCCACCTGTTGCAGACGCTTCATTTCATCAAGCAGTTGCGGCGGATAATTGTAAGCAGGCTGCTGTCCACGCCGCTGTGCCGAAGTTGAGGTGGTGATGCAGACGGAAGTTAACAGAAGAGTTAAGAGTAATTTTGATCGAGTCATGATTTAGCTAATGAATTTGCGCGCCCGCAGCCAGTTTTCTAACAGCTTCGGCCAGGAACTCAGGGCCGGATTGTCTTTGGCCAGACCGACGCCGTGTTTGCCCGTTTCGTAGATGTGAATTTCGTAGGGCACTTTGGCCTTTCGCAAAGCTGCGGCGAACATCAAGCTATTTTCCACCGGCACGCCTTTGTCATCTTCGGTGTGAAAGAGGAACGTCGGCGGCGTTTTGTCGGTCACCTGCTTTTCGTTCGAAAGTGAATTGACCAGTTCTGCCGAAGGATTATCGCCCAGCAGGTTTTTCCGCGAACCAGCGTGCGCATACGGATCAGTCAGCGTGATAACCGGATAACATAGAATCGCTAAGTCGGGGCGGCTGCTCATCCTGTCAATCGGGTCTTTGGCGTTCGCGTCGCCTGCGTCGAAATGGGTTGCCGCTGTTGCAGAAAGATGGCCTCCGGCGGAAAAGCCCATGATGCCGACGCGGTTCGGATCAATCTTCCATTCGGCGGCGCGGGCGCGCGTCGTTCGAATCGCCCGCTGCGCATCGTTTAGCATCGCCGGATGGCGGTAGCCCTTGCTACCCAGCCGGTACTTCAACACCACCGCCGTCACGCCGATGCTGTTTAGCCAAACGGCGACTTCGTGCCCTTCGTGCGAAGCCAGCGCGCCGTATCCGCCGCCGGGACAAACGACGATGGCCGCACCTGTAGCCTTGTCGGCAGCAGGTTGATAAAGCTGAATGCTGGGGATGTCTTCGGGCGCTGTACCTTTCGCGCCCGGTGCGCCTTCTGCCCACAAAGGCATCGGTGTTGGCTGGGGCACAGGCGGTGAAGCAGTTTGCATTAGCACGGAAGCCGACAGCAGAAACAGCAGCAACAGCGTCAGCGCTGCATACGGCGTTACAGAAGTCTTCATTGACTTACCTCGCGATGGATTGATTTTGAATGTGATGATTGCGATAACGACTCGCGGGAGGGTTATACCGTGAAGGCGGCTCGGAGAGCAAAACAAGACGGGGCGAGCGCAATGCCCGCCCCGTCTTGTTTTGCTCGATTGAAAAAGCGAGCGATTAAGCCGCCGCATCGCGATAACGAAGCTTCATCAATTGATTCTGCTTCAGCGGCAGCATTGCGTAAGTGCGGCCTTCGCGGTCGCAGAATTCGACTTCATAAACTTGGGGCGCGAGCATTTCGACGATTGCGCCGACTTCGCCGCGATGCAGGTTCTCGCCCGGCAAATCTTCGATCAACGCCACAACATCCAATAATTTGATTTCGTCCATATCGAAAACCTCACTTCACATAACAACTGGTCAGCCTGGGAAAATCTTCGTGGTCGAGAATGGTCCAGGACGAACGTACTACAACTTCGCCAACTCTGCCAAGCATTTTGAAGTCCACCACGAACCGCTGGCCGTAGGCATTGGGTGGCACTCGTTGCGCCGAGTTCGTCAATACAGCCGCAAGAAGAATCTGTCTCAACCGCTCGGCGTCTTCCGCTGTAAAGCCCAATGCCGAGCGGAAAACTCTGGCTTTGTGCTGGCCGACTTCATTTTCAGGGCTGAGGCAATAATCACGGAGCTTAGCCAGATCAACAAAGGCGTGGTCGGCGTTGGGAAGTAGTTCGGACATGGCGGTTGAAGGTAGAAACGGGGCGGATACATCGTCCGCCCCGTGTGGTGTGTTTGGGTTGGGTGGAGGTAGGCCGTTACTTGATGACTTTGACCGAGAGGATAAGGATCAGCCCCTTATCTTTCAGGCTCGATGTCCCGACGACGACCTGTTCTCCCTCGCGCAGCGTGAGGGTCGAGGAGATTCGTGAATTGCCCGTTAGGTTGAGGTCGTTTCCTCCGCCGATGTCGAAACTGAAGTTGCGAATAAAAATGCGTCCATTGTCTTCGTTCCTTAATTCAGGAAAGATGCCATCAAAGGCGAGTTCATAGGGCAATGTAACAGCCCTATCAAACAAAGAGTTGCTAACAACCGCTAGCCCTTTAACCCTGCCAACGCTAGCTCCCGAAGTAAGAACCGTACGATGAACGATAGCTGTGACTGGAATGTAGTTTTTGTAGTTCAGTGTTGATTGCAGTTCCTTGATCACCTTTTGCACGTCCGCAGGTAGCGGGTCTGCTTTAACGGTTTCACCATTGGACGCTAACAAAACATGCAATCTCAACTCAGCATTCTGCATAGGTGCATTGACGGGTTTGGCCGAAACGGGTAGCGGCACGTCGAGGCGTTTGAGCGCTTCCTCAATCGCTGCGATATTCTCTGGAAAATCGCGCACGGTGATCGTCTTGAATTCGGAGTTGGGCTGTAGCGATGCGCCTTTGAAACCGCTGCCGAGTGGCGCAAGAATCGCTACCAGTTCGCGCGGGTCGCGGTTTTTGACTTCGAGAATCTTTCCTTTGAATCCAGTGAAGTCTACATAATTCGATTCTTTATTGGTTGTCTGCGGAGTGTTTTGCTGCGCCAGTGCTGCAATGGCGACCAGCGAAAGCAGCATCAATGCGATAAAAACCCTAATTAAGTTTGCAAACATAATCTTCTCCTATTTGGTGTTGGGTTCAGTCTTTCCTGCTTTGGGTGCAAACCAGATGATTCGAATGTTCGGGTCTGCGGTTTGAAATTCGATGCGCAACATTTCC
>JBDSAM010000018.1:0-2535 GCA_039922135.1 Blastocatellia bacterium | reverse complement strand
ACCGCCCGAATCCACCAACTGTAGGTCGCTGATGGTGATGATTACGCCACCTCCATCGTCGCTGACGGTGGTCGCAGCCGAGCCGCCGGAAGCAGTTGCGGCGTTCGTTGTTCCACTACCCGCCGTGTCGGCCAATGTCAGCACATAGATTTCACCATTTCGGCCAATTGCCAAATCGCGAATTTCACGCTGCGGAGAATCAAACAAGGTAAATGCTTTGCCTTCCGGCGAAATACGCAGTACCAATCCACCCGGATCGGTTCCGGCAATTATGTCGCCTGCCGCGTCCACTTTCAGCGCGGTGATGTTGGTCTGGGTGGTGTTAACCAGCGGCGCGCCCGTGCCGTCTGGGTTAATGCGATAGATGATGCCTTTGTCGCCAGTGCCCACCAGTAAGCGGCCTTGCAGGTCGAAGGCCAGCGACCAGATATACTTGGCCTTCGGTTCAAAAAAGACATTGGCTTCGCCATTCGGCGCAATGCGGTAGATTTTGCCGTCGGGCGACGTGCCCACATAAACATTGCCGCGCGCGTCTACGGCCAGCGCCATCACATCCAGTTCAGACGTTTTATAGAGCAGCGATCCTTTGCCGCTCGCGTCCACTTTGAAAACGCGGCCTTCGTGGCCCGTGCCCAAATAGATGTTCCCCGCCGCATCCGATGCCGCTGACCAGATGTACGCCTGTTTGGTGTCGTAGGCATCCAACAAAGAAGGAGCCAACGTGATCGCGCCACTATCCGCAATGGACACGCCCTGCGCATCGCCCTTCTCAACTTCGGCACGCGTATTAACGCGCCAGAAAACGGGGCCATTGGCGAAGACGGTAAGGATCAATTGTGAAATGAAGAAAAGAGAAAAGACGAGGAGAAAGGTTTTACGCATGGAACTGAATAGGACGCGAATTCGACGAATGAAAACGACTTGAAAGGTTTTAAGCCGTATCAGTTCTTCCCATCCATCGAATTCAATTACAACAAAACTTTACTGATTAACGACATTCACCGTTAGCGTTCGTTGCCCCGAAACGACGAACTCCGCTGGCGGCAATTCTTTTTCATAAACGGTCGCCGAACTGGTCTTGACGTATCCGCCAGTTGTGCGATCCGATCCCAGCATTGCCAGCACGGACGGCGGCAGGCTGGGAAGCTCTTCGCTATTGATAATTGCGCCACTGTCGCTGCGCGTCAGCTTGACGTACAGGCGGTCGGCTTTGCGGACTTTATTCAGTTCGCGGATGAGTTGGCCAAGCGATTTGGGAGCGACGCCGGTGCGCGGTTCCAGCGCCTGAATCGAAGCGCCATCGCCGACAACAATCTGCAACTGGCCCAATGGTGCGTCCTTAGGAATTTCAACCGGGATGCGTTCAATGAATTCGCTGCCGTTTTCGGTGCGGGCGAACGCCTGAATTTCGATTGTCTCGCCCGGTTTGACTTCAGTGCGATTGATCCACAAGCGGTCAAGCTGGCCCGTGCTGCGCGCGTCGCGCGAAGTGATGTCGAACTTGATCTTTTCAAATTGAACGTCGCCAAATCCGCTGTTAAAAAGCGCGCTGATCGGCTTCGACAGGGCAAAGGCCGCAGCCAATGGCGCGTTCATCGAAACCGAGAGACGATTTTCCAGGTTGATTTCGGGTTGATCTTTGAGCTTGATCGAACCGCGCAGTTGGAGCGTCGAATCGCCGATGGTGCGTTCGGTGGAGGTGAGCGTCGAGATGAGCGTCATCTGCATCAGGATCGGCGTCAGGAAGCGGTCGGAGACGACTTCGAACTTGTAGCTCTGCTCATTGCCGCGGCTGGTCTTCAGGTTGATTTCGACCGGGATCATGCGCGGCGCGCTGCCAAGCTCGCCGTAGATGCCCGTCGAGCGGTCGCCGCGAATTGTACCGACCATCTCTGTCGGATAGCTCAGCTTGAACGAAGTCGCCTGGCTGGACATGACGGTCACAACTTCGCCTTCGTGCATCGGCAGTTCTGACACGCCCAGACTGAGGAAAGGATGGCCGAATGCGTAGATGCGATTGCCATCACGATAGGTCACCGTGCCTGCTGCCGATACCGAGTAATCTCCGCGAACCAGCGGCACGACGATGGTCGAACCGGGCTTAAGCGTATTGGCGTCCGCCTTCTTCAGGTCAGTGATCCTAGCCGCGCCTGATACACCGGCTACAGGTGCGAAGCCCCACGATTGCAGCATCGGAGCAAATCGCGCGACCACGTCCGGCGCAACGCCCGTGATCGCCAATGGCGTGGCAATCGGCATCAGCACCTGCCCGCTGGGAACGGATGACACGGCCTGCACGCCTGTCTTTGCGGAACCATTTAGCCCGGCCACAAACTCTTTGAAATCGCGTGAATTTTCGTTGAAGGAAATTTCAGAAAATGAGACGGGATGCGGCTGACTGATATTTTTGTCGCCATTTTGTTTCTGCTCGAATACTTTGATCATATCGCCGATTGGCGTAATGCCGGCGATTGGGTCTTTGGCAAACTGATAACCGAAAGCGACCGCGCCAAGCAGCTTGCCGTCAATATAAAC
>JBDSAM010000017.1:0-4349 GCA_039922135.1 Blastocatellia bacterium | reverse complement strand
TTGCCAGATCGCTTTGCGTCAGGCGCACTGGAATGAACGTTGTGCCGTCCCCCGCTGTCTGGCCGTACTTATCGGCAAAGGCGATAAGTTGGCGCGCGACCCGGTATTCGATGTCGTGCGTGGCCAGTGATTGAATCTGTTCGTTGGCCTGCCGCAACCGGGCGGAAAGCGCGCAGGACTGATTGTAACTGAGCGCAGGTATCGTCATCAGACACCGCCGGAACGTGTCGCGATCCAGCCACAGCAGCTCCGATTCTTCAATCGTCGCGACGCTGGCCGAACGGTGGGTTTGATCCAGCGCACTCATTTCGCCGACACTTTCACCGGGGCCTAAAATCGAGATGATGACATCCGCGCCGTTCTCCTGTTCCATATGAACTTTAACCGTCCCACTCAATATGAAGTAGACGACCTCGCCCGCTTGCTCCGCCGTCATCAGCGTCGTTCCAGCGGCGAAGGTGCGACGGCGCAGTAATTCGTCAAGCTGGCCAAGTTGTGTCGGCGTCAGACCGCGAAACAGATCAATCCGGTTAAGTCTGTCAAAATCAGGAGTTGGCGTAATGTTCATCTTGACTGTCCTCGTTTCAGTGTTGCCGATTGCTATCATATTTCCCCACATTGAATAACGCGACAAACCGGAGTAAAAACTCCAACCGCAATCAAAAATAATTCCCCTGAATATTAAAGCTTCGATTTACCGACCTGTCATGCTGGGAGGCGTATGGATTCGCCGTTGCCCCATCAGAGTTCGCCACAGATCACAGCACAGTTGATCGCCTGGAGTCATGGAGATGCAACGGCGCTGGACGAAGTGATTCGCGCTGTTTATCAAGAGCTTCGCCTGATGGCCGACCGGTATTTGCGCCAGGAACGTCCCGGCCACACGCTGCAACCGACGGCGCTGGTACATGACGCCTGGCTGCGGCTGATTGATCAAACTCAAGTCAACTGGCAAAACCGCGCGCAGTTTTTCGGCGTGGCAGCGCAAATGATGCGGCGGATTCTGGTGGATCACGCCAAAACCAAACATCGTGAAAAACGGGGTGGCGCGGCGGCCAAACTATCACTTGATGATGTGGTCAACCTGTCGGCTGAAAGCGCGACTGATCTGGTGGCGCTGGATGACGCGCTGACCAGTCTGGCCGAAATTGATCCGCGCAAATGCCGCGCGGTCGAGCTGCGTTTCTTTGGCGGTTTGAGCGTCGAAGAGACGGCGGAAGTTCTGGAGGTTTCACCACAAACGGTGCTGCGCGATTGGAAACTGGCGAAGGCTTGGCTTTATCAGGAGATATGCAAACGGTAACGTGATGACTTCTGCCTCAATGACATCTGCCACAATGACATCTGAACGCTGGCAGCGAATAGAAGAACTATTTCATTCCGCGCTTGAGCGCGAGACGGACGAGCGCGCCGCGTTTCTTGCGCAAGCCTGCGATCGCGATACTGATCTGCGCGCGCAGGTCGAAGCCTTGCTGGCCTCACTCGACGAAGCCGGCGATTTCATTGAACTCTCGCCCGTCGCGCAGGCCGTCTCCACCGGGCAAACAGGGTTGGCAGGGTTGGCAGAGTCGGCTGCCGCTGGTTCCGCCGATGCGCTAATCGGTCGCCGGGTCGGTGCGTACGAAATTCTATCCCTGCTCGGCGTGGGGGGGATGGGCGAAGTCTATCTGGCGCGCGATGCGCGGCTAGACCGGCAGATCGCGCTCAAACTGCTGCCAGCGCAGTTCACGCAAGATGCCGCACAAGTGCGCAGGTTCGAGCGCGAAGCGCGCGCAGCGTCGGCGCTGAATCATCCAAATATCATAACCATTTATGAAGTCGGCCAGGACTCAGGCGTGCATTTCATCGCCACTGAGTTTATTGCCGGAGAAACGCTGCGCCAAACGATCAACGCTGGAAAGCTGGAATTGCGTGAAGCTTTGGCCATCGCCACCCAAGTCGCCAGCGCGCTGGAAGCGGCGCACACAGCAGGCATCATCCACCGCGACATCAAACCGGAAAATGTAATGGTCAGGCCTGACGGTTTGGTCAAGCTGCTGGATTTCGGCTTGGCCAAACCATTCGATATGCGAAATGAGGGCCGCGCAGCGTTGGAAGAAAAAAGCCATGCCAATCCGCAATCCGCAATTCGCAATCCGCAATTAGTCACCGATCCGAAAATGTTGATGGGCACGCTGGCTTATCTGTCGCCGGAGCAGGTACGCGGAGAGGAAGTTGATCACCGCACGGACATCTTCAGCCTCGGCGTTGTGATTTACGAGATGCTCGCCGGGACGCGGCCATTCAAGGGCGTCAATGCGGTCGCAGTTTGCGAAGCGATCCTGCGCCATGAGCCTGGCAGTTTGGAGCCAGCGGCGGAACCGGCAGTCTTGCACATCATCACACGCGCGCTGATGAAAGAGCGCGACCGCCGCTACCAAAGCGCGGCGGAACTGCGCGGCGACCTCGCACAATTTGAACAAACGTTGCACCGCGCGCCATCACCACGCAGTCGCAATCGTTTGGCACTGGCCGCCACCTTGGTCTTGGTAGCCGCGGTCGGATTCTGGTTTTGGCAAACGCGCCGCGCGTTGCAAACCGCCCGACTTGCTTTCAGTTCAGCCGCGGCGCAGAAGCTGACGGATCTGCCTGGGCAGGAGCTTTATCCCAGCCTGTCGCCGGATGGCCAAAGCGTAGTTTTCGCCAGCCGCCGCAACGGCAATTGGGACATCTACCGCCAAGCTATCGGGGCGCGTTCGGCTTCGAACCTGACGGACGGTTCCGCCAGCGATGAATTGCAACCGGCCTTTTCGCCTGACGGCATGCGCATCGCGTTCCGTTCCTCGCGCAATGGTAATGGAATCTTTGTGATGAATAGTGACGGCAGCCAAATCGTCCAGCTTACCGATACTGGCTTCAATCCGGCCTGGTCGCCCGACGGGCGCGAACTGGCGCTGGCCGACGACAACGTCTGGGATCCCGAAGGGCGCAACACTTATCCAAGCGCCAGCCGGTTGTGGGCCGTCAACGTTGAAACTCGCCAGCGCCGCGTTATCACTGAACACGATGCCGTACAACCTAACTGGTCGCCGCAGGGACATCGGCTGGCGTTTTGGGGCGAACAAAAAGGCGGCCACCGCGACATCTGGACGGTTGCGGCTGGTGGCGGCCAACCCACGCCGGTCACCGATGATGAATTCATTGACTGGAATCCGGTCTGGTCGCCGGACGGCAAATATCTGTACTTCCTCAGCAATCGCGGCGGCGAGATGAATTTGTGGCGCGTGGCGATTGACGAAACCACTGGCCGGTTGCTGGGCGCGCTCGAACCGGCGACTTTGCCGTCGAACAATTGCCAGCACGTAAGTTTCGCGCGCAACGGCAGCGGTCTGGTTTACAGCCAAACCACGCGCAGCGAAAACCTGTGGCAAATCGGCTTCGACCCGATCAGAGGCCAGGTGAGCGGCGCGGCCACGCCTCTGACGCAAGGGTTGAAACGTTACGGGCTTTTCTCGCTCGCGCCGGACGAACAGAGCTTTGTTTATCTGGCGCGGGGCGAACCGCAGCAAGACCTTTTCATCGCGGACCGCGCCGGCGCGCAGTTGCGCCGGCTGACTGACGATGCGGCACAGGACACCATCCCGCGCTGGTCGCCGGATGGCGGATGGATCGCTTTTCTATCGGATCGCGGCGGCAAATACGAAATCTGGAAAGTGCGGCCTGACGGCAGTGGGCTGTCGCAAATGACTCACGAACCGGGCAAAGAGGTGATTGCTCCGGTCTGGTCGCCGGATAGCGTCAAACTGCTCTATCAAATTCGCAACGTCAATTCCTTCGTCATTGACGCCACGCGGCCCGGCGCGGGGCAACAACCGCAAATGTTGGCAGGCCAACCGCCGGCGGGCTTTATCCCCTGTGTTTGGTCGCCCGACGGCGCGTACCTGGCAGGTTGGCAGCCGCCCATGCTCGAACAGCAGCGGCGCGGGATTGTCGTTTATTCTTTTTCGCAGCAGCGGTATGAGCGGCTGACTGATCTAGGCCTCTTTCCAATCTGGCTGCACGACAACCGGCGGCTGCTTTTCAGGGAAGGGAGCAAGATTTTCCTGCTCGACCGGCAGAGCGGAAAAACGCGAACGATTTATTCGCTGACCCAGCCAAATCAAATCGGCCATCACGCGCTTTCGCGCGACAACCGGCGGCTCTATTTCACCAGCGTCCGCAGCGAGGCCGACATCTGGCTACTGAAATTTAAGTGATGCCGCAGTACTTTGTCCGGCAATTGAACCTTGTGCTAAATTCAGCCGCAAGAACCCTGTTTTATTTTTAGGAGTCAGTTTGATCACTGCCACGACAAATCGCATCGGCGAACT
>JBDSAM010000016.1:0-4876 GCA_039922135.1 Blastocatellia bacterium | reverse complement strand
TCCACATCCAGCACAGTAATAACGCCCGCCTCGCGCGCGATTTCTAACACCGCGACCACGGCATCCAGCGGCAGTTGCGAAATCTCTGTCGAAATCATCTTGGAACTGCGGATGTAATCGGCGTGCTGCGCGCGGATGTAATCGCCCGTGGTTTCGCTGGTTGCCGCCGGACTCATATAGATCGCCCGCCCACCAATTGGATCTACGAAGATGTGCGCGAATGAAGAGGACGAGCCATCCAGCGTGATGTGCTTGTCCAGTCCGTACCGATCCATCCCCGCGCGCAGGAAGCGTCCGTATTCGTCATCGCCCTGTTTGCCGAAGATACCGGTGCGCAAACCCAGCAATCCAGCCCACGAAAGATGATTGAGCGTCACGCCCCCCACCAGCATCTTCACCGCTTCGCCGCCAGCGTGCTTGCCAAGCGCGATTTTCTCTTCTCCGCCGATGATGCGCGGCGTGCGGTAAATCAAATCCACTACATCGAACCGATGCCAACTAGATCAAAAGGTTTTTCCATAATCGGTGGTTAGTGGTTAGTGGTTGGTGGTCGGCGGCTGCGAATGCGCCAATCACCGACACCGACCACCAACCACTTTTTCATAGATGGTCAATGATGACGTTGGTCATCGCCGTCGTCTTGGCCGTGCCGCCCAAGTCAGGCGTCAGGATACGGCCATGTTTGATGACGGCTTTGACTGCGTCGCGGATGCGTTGCGCGGCTTCCAACTCTCCCAGATGTTCCATCATCATCGCGCCGCACAGAATCAGCGCCGCCGGATTGACGCGGTTCTGTCCTGCCAGGTCAAGCGCCGCGCCATGTGCCGCTTCGAAGATTGCCACGTCGTCGCCGAAGCTTGCGCCGGGTGCCAGGCCGAAGCTTCCCACCAGCCCTGCGCACAAATCCGAGATGATATCGCCGTACTGGTTCGCCATCAGCAGCACGTCCCAGCCTTCAGGCTTCGAGGCCAAATGGTAGACGCAGGAATCAATCATCGCGTCGTCGCATTTGATCTTCGGGTAGTCTTTGGCGACCTCGCGCGCTGTGCGCAGGAAAAGGCCGTCAGTCAATTGCAGTACATTGGCTTTGTGAATGATGCTCAGCCGGCGGCGCCAACGCTGAGTGGCGTATTCGAAAGCGAAGCGCGCGGCGCGTTCAGTAGCTTTGCGCGTGGTGATTTTGATCGCTTCGGCGGCGTCAGTGCCGATGCAGTGTTCGTATCCGCTGTATAAATCTTCTGTCAGTTCACGAATGACAACCACGTCCAGCTTTGGCGCATGCGATTGAACGCCTTCAAACGCGCGCAAAGGCCGCACATTGACGTATGCCCCAAGCTCAATGCGCATTGCCGTATTGGCGTTGGAATAGACGCGCTGCGCCCCCTGCCCATTCTGAATGCCATCGTCGTGCGAGATGACAACTTTGTCACCCATCTTTTCGATGATGACCGGGCCTTTCAGTGCAACGCGGCTGGCGCGAACTTTTTTAATTGTTTCTGCGGGCAGCGGCGTACCGAACTCCTTTTCCGCCTCGCTCCCAACCAGCGCAAAGTCCCACTGGCAGTTAACGCCGGCCGCTTCGATCACGCGCATTGCGGCATCGCAAACTTCCGGCCCGACGCCGTCGCCGCGAATTACTGTGATGTTATGAGTCACGGTGCTGAGATGGAGGGACGGAGAGAACGAGGGATGGAGGGATGGAGGGATGCACACCTTCTGTCTCTCCATCTCTCTGTCCCTCCGTCTCTCTGTCTTTACTTTCCTTTCTTCAACGTTTGTTGGATCGCCGCTTCCACCAGCGGCGCCATGATCTTGTAACCTTCGGCATTCGGGTGCAGCCCATCGGCAGCCAACTCAGCCTTGAGCATTCCCTTGTCGTCAATCGTCTTGCTGAAGTAATCCAGGTAGGTATGGCCGTTGGCCTGACAGTAATTCTTCAGCCATTCATTCAGCTTCAGGATGTTTTCGGGCGAGCGGCTTTCGGACCTCTTCGTCTTGCCGTAATCGTGAATCGGCAGCACGGAAGAGAAAATGACTTTGATGCCGTTCGCCTTCGCCAGTTCAGCCATCGAAGCGTAGTTGTTTTCAATCATCTCCAAGGTCATCGGGCCAGTGTTACCAGCGATGTCATTCGTGCCGGCCAGAATGACGACAACTTTGGGCTTTAGTGCAATCACGTCCGGGCGAAAGCGGATCAGCATCTGCGGCGTGGTCTGCCCACCGATGCCTCGATTGACGTAGGGCTTGCCGGGGAAATAGTTCTCTAGCTTCCAACCGTCAGTAATCGAATCGCCCATAAACACCACGCGATTTTCATTCTTGTCAGGCGCGGTGCGTTTGGCATTGTCGTCTTTGTAGCGGTTCAGTTGTGGCCAGTCCTGCATACGGCGTTGCAATTGATCAAATCGCTGTTTCAATGCTTCAGGCGAATCGGGTGCGGGTTGGGCCGGTTGCGTTTGTCCTTGTGCGAACGCATTCGCAGTCAAAACGAAAAGGCAAAGCAAAAAAGCAAAGTGTCGGAATCGCATTCAATCTCCTTCAATTGAGTTAAATGATGGTGTTTGGAGTACCAGCTTTAACTGGCCGACGGCGGCTTTGCCATCCCGTCAGGAATCGTAAGCGATCCTCGGCCAGTTAAAGCTGGTACTCCAAACGCTGTGGGCCACGCGTACTGTATTTTCATTGCCCTTCACCTGAAGCCGCAGTCGTTCGGCTCTGCGCCAGCCAGACCATGAATTGGCTCCCACTTGCGCCCGCAGAAGCAAACGGCACCAGCCGCAGCGTGACACGGTCACCTGCGCGAAATTTCCCAGATTCTTGCGCCATCACTGCCTGTGTTTCAAAGACCGGCAACCCATCGGCGTCACGATAAGCCACGCTGGTTTTCAGTTGCGGTGGGCGATTGGAAACAGCAACAGACGTGATCGAACCAAGTTCCGGGTTAAAGTGTTCATCTACCGCCAGCACTTGAGGGCCTCGAACAATTGCCAGTTTGCCCGCACTGCTGCCTTCGCCGGGCACAACGCGCGTTGGGATTGCGAAATCCAGCGTGATGGTCTGTGTGCGGCTCCAGGTTTGGCGCAGCACATAATAATCGCCAGGCTTCGTTTTGAAACCCGTAATGTTTGACCACGCTGGCACACGCACGCGCAAAGCGAACTTCATTGGCTTCGGCACAGTGACAGTGATTGCCACGCGGCCATCCATCGGGTAGGCCGTCTGCTGTTTAACGACGACCGTTTCGCCGCCAACTTTGAGTGAAGCCATACTGGGCGTAAAGAAGTTGACGACGATGCCGTCATCACTGGTCATATAGGCCAATGTCGGCAGCATAGCCCAGCCGCGCGGGCCGCTTGATGTGCAGCAGTTCTGTTCCGTCTTGTAAGGCTTCTTGCCATCCAGGGCCGTGAAATAAGCCCATGCCGCGCCGTCCGGGCGTTGTGCCGCGGCCAGATGGTTGTAAAAAGTTTTCTCCAATTCGTCGGCGTAACGCGCCTGCCCCGTCAACCGCAGCAGTTGTTGGGTCAGTTGAATCCACGACACAGTCACGCAGGTTTCGGCAATATTATCTTTGTCGTCGCTTAAAAACTGGTGAGCTTCCGTCCAATGTTCTTTGCTGCTGCCGCTGCCAGTGATGAGCAGTTGATTGACCGCAATGTCGTTCCAGGCGTTGGTGGCGGGCGTCAGATACTTTGCGTCGCCGGTTGCGCGGTACAGTTCGCACAGGCCAACCAAACACGAAGTCATCTCGTAGGCTTTGGCATTGGCCGTCTGTTTGACCGACTTTTGTGTTGTCAGCGCGCTGACGAGCTTAGGGCCTTTGTCCGCCTCCCAGTGCTCGGCGATGAAGCGCGCGAAATCCAGATATCGTTCGTCACGCGTTGCGCGATACAGCAGCACCATCGGTTCCATCACGCTGCCCGACGCCATCCCGGCGTGCGTGCTGCGTTCGTTGATGTCCAGCTTCCCTTCCCGGCCGAAAGTCGCAATCAGCAAATCGCCGATCTTCTTTGCCGCATCCAGCGCCGCCGCGTTGTTCGTATACGTCGCGTAGGTCACCAATCCCAACAAATCGTATTTGTGAACCCACACGTCCCACTGCTGATCTTTGCCCATCGCCCAATGCGCGCCGTTGGCGTAGGTGCCCAAATATCCATCTGCCTGCTGCGTGGCGATCAATTCTGTGGCAACGCGATCCAGCTTGGCTTTCAGTTGCGCGTCTTTTGTATAAACCCAGGCCAGTGTCGCTGCGTGCAGCCATTTGCCCACGTGTTCGCCCACCCAGGCTTGTTTGCCGGGGCGATGCTGGAACCCGCCCAGCAAGTCATCTTCGTTTTTGGTCAGCAAGCGCGCGCGTTCGTTTTTCTGGCAGCGTTCGCCCAGAAAGCCCTGCAACTGCACCGCGCCCGCATCCGCAGGGGAAAAACGGTCAGTGGCAATGCGTGGCGGTTGCTGTTCGCTTTGCGTGAACGCCGGAACACTGAAAGCAACCAACGCCAGCAAAAGAAGGCTACGAATCATCCAGCTTTTCATTCCCATGTCTCCGTCGGATCAATTCCGTGAATAAATCAGCCCAGCCCCGCGTCCGCTTAGGTGCGATGAACGCAGGCAATCAATAATGTTTGTACGTGTGAACCGATCCTGGTTTTGATGATGGCGATCGAAAGGGATTCCCGTCGCCAGAAGCGAGTGCAAGCTACCACGATCCGGCGCGTTTTGGCGAGAGCGGCTGTCCGGTTAAGTGCTTACGCTAACGCATTCGAGCAATGGTCTTTTCAGGGAGTGAGCAGCCGAATGAAGCCTTCCTGCTCGAAGTGTTTATCAGTGGTCAGCGCCTCGTGAATGCCGCGCTCGTGCATCAGCGCGAAACTTACGG
>JBDSAM010000015.1:0-3689 GCA_039922135.1 Blastocatellia bacterium | reverse complement strand
CAGGTCGGTGGAAATTTACGATCCGGCTACGGGCAAATGGACGGATGGCGCGCCGCTGAACGTCGCGCGGTTCGATCACATCGCCGTCCTGCTGCGCGATGGGGCGGTGCTGGTCGCGGGTGGGCGCAATGCGGGCGGAGTTTTGGACAGCATTGAAGTTTATGATCCTGTCACAGCCAAATGGACGGTCAATGCCAACAAACTGAATGTCGCGCGAGCCAAAGCAACGGCGACTTTGTTGCCGCTGTCTGCGCTATTAACAGGCGGCACGGTGCTGATCGTGGGCGGCGAAAACAGCGGTGGCGTGCTGAAAGAAGCGGATCTTTACGATTCCATCACCAAGAAATGGACGCTGACCGGATCATTGGCAAAGGGCAGAAGCGAACATACGGCAACACTGATGCCGAACGGACGCGTGATGGTGGTGGGCGGCGGCGACAGCAATTCTGCCTCGTTGAAGACGGCTGAAATTTACGACCCACGAACGGGCAGTTGGAGCGATACGCGCACGGTGATGAACGTTGTGCGGCGGCAGCACACTGCAACCTTGCTTGGCGATGGCAGCGTACTGGTGGCTGCGGGATTCGACGGCACGAACGCGCTTAATTCATCCGAACTGTTTAATCCGATCAAGCAGACTTGGATGGTGGTCAGCGCGGCAATGAACGATAAGCGACGCAGCCATACAGCGACGCTGTTACAGAACGGCCAAGTCTTAGTTATTGGCGGATTCGATGGCAGCGCCGCGCTGAAGACGTCGGAACTGTTTACGCCATCAAATAAGACGTGGACGAAATCTGTGGCATTCAATGATGGCCGCTTCAGCCACACGGCAACGATGATGCCGAATGGACGCGTGCTGCTGGTCGCTGGAAATCCGAACAGCACCGTACCGCTGGCCAGTACTGAGCTTCACGATCCGGCGCAAGGCACTTGGACTTACACACAATCCTCTGCCAACACACCCACGGTAATGTCTGTGCCGCGCGCGAACCATACTGCGACGCTGCTGGCCAACGGCAAAGTGTTGGTCGCGGGCGGTTCGGATTACTTCGTCACGCACAGATCGTCGGATCTGTTCGATGCAACGACGGGGCAATGGCAACCGACGGGCGATCTGCGCACCGAACGCCAAGGCCACACGGCTACGCTGCTGGCCGATGGCCGAGTGCTGGTCGCTGGCGGCCAATTGAATAACGGAACGGTTCTGGATACTGCTGAAATTTACGATCCGGCGACGGGCGCATGGAATTTCACTGGCACAATGACGCTGGCGCGGTTCAATCACACGGCGACGCTGCTGCCATCAGGCAGAGTGCTGGTCATTGGCGGCAGTTCAACGGGCGCTGCCAATTCTGAACTTGGAACGAATGCATCCTCCACGGTCGAAGTCTTTGATCCGGCGACGAATCAATGGACGCGGCTTACGCCAATGAAAGCGTCGCGGCAGCAACACACGGCAACGCTGCTGCCGAACGGCATCGTGCTGGTCGCGGGCGGCATACTGACTTCGACTAGCCAGACGGCGATCCTGACAGCGGAGCTTTACAATCCGGCGACGACTGAATCCATTTTGACCGGCAGCATGAACGTTGCGCGGTTCAATCACTCGGCCTCGCTGCTGGCCGGTGGCAAAGTGCTGGTGATGGGCGGGCCGCACGGCACCGCGTTCACCGCAGTCAACTACACTGGCTCGGCCGAAACTTACGATCCGGCAACAGGAGTTTGGACGAAGACCAGCGTTGATCCGCCCTTTCGCCGCCGCCATTCGGCAAACGTGCTGCCCAATGGCAAGGTTTTGCTGGCGGGCGGTTTTCGATATGTCGCGGCGACGGCCAACACATCGGCCAGCATTCCCTCAACCAACGAAACATTACTCTACGATCCCGAGACAGACGGTTTCGAAGGCCCTGCTTCAACAGCCAAACTGAATTCATCGCGAACGTGGGGCGCGGCGACGATTCTGCCCGGCGGCAAAGTGCTGACGACAGGCGGCGCGTACTACTTCGGCACGACACTGGTTTCGGTCTTTTCCAGCGCGGAAATTTACGACGTGGGATTGAATACCCTGCCCGTTGCGCGCCCATCCATCAACACTGCCAGTTGGGGCGGAATCAACAAAGCCGTCTGCGTCAGCGGCGTGCAGTTCCAAGGCGCTAGCGAAGGCGACAGCGGCGATGCGCAGAACTCTCCGGCGAATTACCCTGTCATTCAGATGATGCGGCTGGATAATGAACAGATCGTCTACCTGTCGCCCGATCCCAACGCCACCACTTGCGCGGGAGGTCTGAGAGGCTGGACGAATAACACCTATGCATCGCTGGCTGTAACGGCAGGTAACTTTGCCAAAGGCGCGATGTTGTTGACGGTTTTCACCAACGGCATTCCCAGCAGTAAAGCATTCACGCTGGCACCGGACACGCCCGCCGCCACGCCGAATACGCCGCTCAACATCAACATCAGTGGCCGCGTGTATGACATCAACGGCGCGGGCTTCCCTGCCACGTTAACCATTCGCGGTTCGGATGGATCATTGCGTGTGATTCAGAACGGGGCGAATGGCGAATACAGTTTTCCTGAGCTTCCATCGGCCAAGCCCGCGCAAAGTTTGACCAGCCTGACGCCGAGTTCCGCCAACATTGGCGGCAATGGACTGACGCTGGTGGTCAACGGCAGCGGCTTCACCGATCGGTCGGTTGTTTTATGGAACGGCAGTGCGCGCTCGACGCAATTTACCAACAGCCAGAGGCTGACGGCAACGCTTTCGGCCAATGATTTGGGCACGCCAGGAACAAACTCGGTTGCGGTTTTTACAGCAGGTTTGGGCACGACCAACGCACTGACCTTCAAGCTGAACACGCCAGCGCCGATCATCACTGCGATTGATCCCGCGACCGCTGTCGAAGGCAGCGCGGGATTCACGTTGACTGTGACGGGGCAAAACTTTGTGCAGGGTGCGACAGTCCTTTGGAACAATTCGCAGCGCGCGACAACTTTCATCAGCGCAACGCAACTTCGCGCGGCCATCACTGCCAACGATGTCAAAACAGCAGGTCGCGCTACTGTGCAAGTTCAGAACCCATCGGCGGCGGCGGCGCTCATTTCCAATGCCCTGTTTTTCAGTATCGCGCCCAATTGTCCCGTCGGCGGCCCGCCCACTTGTTTGATTGGCGATCCGCCGGCGTTACTTGCCGAATCTACGTTCACCGTCCGGCAGCAAAGCGCGGAAAGCATTGCCTCGCTGATCCAATTTGCATCTCAATCTGCGTCTCAATTTGCATTTGGGCCAGAACAGGATGGCGTTACCTACACGCTGACGCCATCAGGCACAGCTAGCAATGGAAACCCAGTCACCTTTGAGCCTCCCAGCGCGGGCGGCATCACCGGCACAAACAACAACACCAACTTTCTGGCCAAAGGCGCAGGGCTGGTAATTGCGGGAACCGTCAGCGGCTTGGGCGCAAACATGGCCAATGTAACCCTGACGCTATTGTCCGATCTTTCGATCATGCCCAGGAACATCGCCACGAACGGTTCCGGCAATTACACGTTTTCAGAATGTTATCTGAATGGCGACTACCGCATCGCTGCGGCCAACTCCAGTTACAGCGTCGCCCCCGCCAACCGCGAAATCGCAGGCCTTGACGATTCCTTCCTATCAGAAAACTTTGCGGCCACCTCGACAGTGG
>JBDSAM010000014.1:0-7409 GCA_039922135.1 Blastocatellia bacterium | reverse complement strand
TGCGGCGATTGCCTTCAATCCAGGCCAGATTGCGCAAACCCTGTTCGTTGGCTACCGGCACTACGGTGACTTCGCGCGCGCCTGTCCCGTCAGGGTTTGGGCCAACTTTGATGAGGACCTGCTTGTTGGCCTTCGATTCGAAGAGGCTGTAGACACTGGCTTCGCCCGCGCGCAGTTCGCGCCCATTGACCGCCAGCAGGTAGTCGCCTTCTTTGACGTTGACGCCCGGCGCGGTCAGCGGCGCGCGCAGGTTCGGGTTCCAGCTTTCGCCGTTGTAAATCCGGGCGAAACGATAGCGGCCATTCTCGATCTTGTAATCCGCGCCGAGCAATCCGCCGGGCACGAAGTTCGGGCGAGGCTGATCGCCGCCGTTGATGAACATATGGCCGACGGTCAGTTGATTGAGCATCTCGGTCAGCAGGTAGGTCAGATCGCTGCGATGCGCGACAGCCTCCAGATAAGGCGCGTAGCGTTTCTTCATCTCTTCCACATTCAGCCCGTGCAGGCTTTTGTCGTAAAAGAAGTCGCGTTCGCTGCGCCAGGCCTCGTTGTACATCTGCCGCCATTCGACCCGCGGGTCAACGTAAACTTCCATCTCCGCAGTCTTCAAAAGGCTGGGGCCACCCGGTGCGCCCGGCGGCATCGGAGCGCCGAGCGTCGCGGTTGATGCGATAGTCCAATTCGCCGGGCCTTGCCGGTAAAGAGCCTTTTCGGCGTTGGCTGAAATCTGGAACGAGGTAACGGCTTCGAGCGCTTTATCGAATTTGCGTTTTTCCAGATCGAACTTGTGGACTGTAAAACCGAACTGCCCAGGAGCGGCTGGCGCAATCGGCTGTTCGAGGACGTAGACGAGATTCGCTTTGCCCGCTACCAACCCGACGTAGTTGCGCGCCGGGATGGGCAGCGCGACGATCCGCTGATCAATGCCGTCCAGATCAATGCGCGTCGGTTCGTCCTTTTTGGCTGGGGGCTTAGCGCCGCTTGCTGGTGGCGTGGCCTCTGCCTTCTTCTCTTCGCCCTGCACGGCCTTTGCGGCTTCGTCCTTCTTCTCCTCTGCTATTTTCTCCTCATCGCTTTCAGGGGCGAGTGGCGACGGAATGTCATTGCGCAGGACTACCGCGTAAACGCTGCGCGTGGATTGGTGTGCGATGCCCGAAAGGTCGGCGAAGCTGATGCTGGGGCCGAGGTCCGTGCTGGCCGTGAAGTAAAGATACTTCCCGCTTTTGTCGAACGCGGGGTAGCGCCCATCGCCCAGCCCATCAGTGATCTGATTCGCTTTGCCGGTTTCGAGCGAGTAGACAAACACGGCGCGCAACAGGTTGGGCAGTTGTTTTGCATAAGCGATCCAGCGGCTGTCGGGCGACCAAGCTGGCTCCATCACGTCGTCGCGCGAACCGATGGGGTTGTGGTCAACTTTGACTGGCGCGCCCTTGTCAATCTCCACAAACCAGAGGTTCACCTGCTTATCGAGGTAGGCGATCTTTTTGCTGTCGGGCGACCAGGTGGGCGAATAGAAAAAGAGAGGCGCTTGATCGCCCAGCTTGATCTTCTTCACTTCGCCCGCGCCCCGTTGATCGCGCAGGTGCAGTTGGTATTCGCCAGATTCGTCCGAGAAGTAAGCGATCCATTTGCCGTCGGGCGACCAGGCCGGGTCACGCTCCATCACACCGGTCGTATTGGTCAGGTTGCGTGCGTCGCCTTTTTCAGCGGGGACGCTGAGGATTTCGCCGCGAGCTTCAAACACTGCGCGCGCGCCGGTCGGCGAGATGGCGGCGTTCGAGATGCGCGTGCCCACCTTGTCGTAGCGCGGGCGCACAGTGGCAACATCCGCCGCGACGCGGACATTCACCTTCTGAGATTTGTTCGTCTTGATGTCGTAAAGATGGATCGTGCCGAACTGTTCGTAAGCGATGACGGGATTGCCGCCGCCGCCGTTCCAGGCCGTGGCCGATTTGATGTCGAAGTCGTTGTCCTTGACCAGCCGCTCGATCTTCTTCGATTTCGTGTCGTAACTGTAGAGCGCATATTTACCCTCGCGGTCGGAGACGAAGTAGACCTTCTCGCCCACCCACATTGGGTACCGGTCTTGAGAATCCGTATGCGGAATTTTTTCGATGGTCGAATCCGAAAGCTTGGCAATCCAGATCACATCCTGCTGGCCGCCGTGGTAGCGTTTCCATTCCGGTTGCCACTGCGTCAACGGCTCGTAGGCGATGTGGTCGCCGCCGGGAGAAAAAGCGCCGCGCTCAGCCATCGGAAGCGGAACTTCGTCGGGAAAGCCGCCATCCAATCCAATTGTGAACAGGCGCGGGAAACCAGCGTAGCTGTTGCGGCCAGAGGCGAAGAGCACGCGCTTGCCGTCGCTAGTCCATCCGGCGGCAAGGTCAGCGCCAGGATGAAAGGTCAGACGCTTCGGCACTCCGCCGCCAGCAGGCATAATGTAGACATCAGTATTGCCGTCGTACTCGCCCGTGAAGAGGATCTGCGTTCCATCGGGCGAAAAGAACGGGTTGGTTTCAGTGCCGAGACCCGTCGTCAAGCGCTTGGCGTCACCGCCTTCGCGCGGGACGTTCCACATGTCACCGGCGTAAGAAAAAACGACGTGGGTTCGATTGACTGTGGGTTTCTGCAACAGCGTGACTTCGCCAGGCTGTAGGGTTGCCGTGGGCGACTGCGCCAGACACAAACTGGCCGCAGCCAATACGAGAAGGATCGTCAAGGTGGGCTTGATCATAAAATTAGGCTCCTGGTTGTGGACTAACTTGATTCGGTTGGAAGCGAGTGGACTTTACGTCGTTTTCACTCGCCGGGTTTCTGATTTTGTCCTGTTCAACAAGGATTGCAAGACTTCAGGAAAGGCTTTTACAAGATTTACAAAAACGCGAACTCGCACGGTCTATTTAACGCCAATATGGTACGGAACCGGGAGTAGCGACCGGGTGGCTTCGTGATGTGCACACTCCGGAAGCATCCGGTCGCTACTGCTCCCGATTCCGTACCAATTTATTTCTTCGTCGCCTTAGACAGCCGCCGCGCCTTTTCGGCCAACTGGGTAGAGTCGGGGATTGCGGCAATGGCGCGCTGCAATTGCGGATCCAGGTCGGTGGTCATGCGCTTTTGCGTGTCCACGCCGTAGGCTGCGATTAAAACTTCTTCGCGGATTTTCTTGCGCGACCATTCGAAATTCTCGTCAATCATCTTCGCCGTCAAGCCATAATCCTGATTCTTGGCAATGAAATCGGCCATAAACTGGCGATAAGCGCTCATGATTTCGTTTGTGATGATTAGTTCGCTGGATTGCGGCTGATGATCAAACTCAATTCCGCCGCGTTTCAAGTCCGGCGCGGCAGCCACTTTTCCAGCCACCAATTCACGGACAAACATAAACAGGCCCGTCGTCCAGATTGTACCTTGCAGGTTGCTGATGGTTGGGGCTTCGATCTTGATGTCGGGTTCAATGCCGCCGCCGCCGAATACAGGCCGGCCCAGATCGGTGCGACGCATTTCGTTTTTGACTTTGGCCGCAGGTGGCGCGTCTCCACTGGCGTTGCGATGGAATTGGTATTCGTAGGTGGAACCGTTCGAGTAATCGCGCTGGATCAATCGCCCGCTCGGCGTGTAATACCGCGCCGTAGTCAGCGTCAGCCCCGCACCGCCCGGCAGCGGATAGATCGTCTGTACCAAGCCTTTGCCGAAGCTCGGTTCGCCAACGACCAGCCCGCGATCGTGATCTTGAATCGCGCCTGTGACAATCTCCGAAGCCGACGCTGTGCCTTCATCAATCATTATCACTACCGGCACGGTTTCAGGCATCCCTGATTCGGCGGGCCATTCCTTGTCGCTCGATTTGCCTTCGCGGTTGCGCACCGAAACGATGCCCTGCCCGCGCTGCAGGAATTTGTCGGCTACGCGGATCGCCTGGTCCAGAAAGCCGCCCGGGTTGCCACGCAGGTCGAAAATCAGCGTGTTCATTCTCTGCTCTTTCAGCCCGGCAATCGCCGCCGTTAATTCATCGCTGGTCGTCGAATGGAAACCGCGCGAAAGCGCAACGTACCCAACACCGGGTTTCACCATGTAGGCCCCAGAGATCGAAGGCAGGTCCACTGCAGCGCGTTCCAATTTGACGCTGATGGCTTGCGCCTCGCCTTCGCGCTGGACGCTCACTTTAACTTCCGTGCCCAGATCGCCGCGCAGATGGTCCCGCACTTTGTCGGAGTTCCAACCGTCGGTGCCCTTATCATCCACGGCAACGATCTGATCGCCGTAGCGAAGACCGGCGCGGGCAGCGGGCGTATCTTTGAATGTTTCGATGATGTAGACGCCGCGATGGCGCGTCTGGATGGAAGCGCCAATGCCGTAATACTGGCTGCGCTGTTCCAGCCGCATCTCTTCGAATGCTTTGCGGTCGTAATAATTGGAGTGCGGGTCAAGCACGCGGAGCATGCCCTGGATGGCGGCGCTGGTCAGCGGTTCATAATCCAGATCTTCGACGTAGTTTTCGCGAACCAACTCCATCGCCTGAATATAATCTTTGGCGAGTTTGTCCTGCGCCTGGCGATCCTGAGTGACAGCCTGGGGCTGCAAGAAGGAGAGGCTGACCAGAAAGCTGACGGTGATCACAAAGAGCGAAAATCGCTGCCAGTTTTTTCTCACTGCTGGAATCCTCCAACTATTGCTATCTGCTTGGGAAAGGAACCGATGCCGGGCGGGCCGGCGCGTGGGCCGAAAAAAGTTTTCAATCGGTTGAATTCAAAAGGCGAGGCCGGATATTAAATCAAAGACGGCGAGTTTCAAACCGCAACGCTTTCCCACGGCAATATAAGCATTCCACAAACATTACCCGAACATCCCGAACATTGATTGACAGGCTCGCCGCGAGTTTTCTAAGATGCACGCGTTACACCTGCGGTTACGGTCAATCCCCCATAAACTCACATCCCTCTGCTTCAACCTTTTTGACAGCAAGTCAAAAAGAATGATCAGCCAATTGACATCATCAACACAGACCTCGGTTTCACAATCGAGCTTCGATCTTTTTCGTTCGTCCCAGCACATATTAGATGCCCGCTTTCCGAACATTGAACTTCGCCCAGAACTGCTTCCCTCATCGGATCATGGGCGCTCGTGGGTTGTTGATAACTCATTCGATCAGGCCATCAGAAGGAGGCTTTAAAATGAAATCACGTCATCTGTCCATATTGCCAGACAACTCCACAGAGGATTCAAGCGCCCACTCACCCTCCCCTGGCGCTGCCAATATTACGGAAAGCGGCGCGAGCTACCGCGCTCGCTACCAGGAGTTTCTCAATCAGCAATCACAGCGGAACCCGCGCAGGGCTAGGCCAAGCGCTGGGATTGGCTTCGTCCAAGGAATAATTAACTTCGCCATTTTTGTGGCGCTCTTTCTGGCGATCTTAACGTTATTCGGCTTTGGCCTGTCGCAATTGAGCGGCAATGTCAAGGGCGTCAATGGCTCCGTTTCGGCAACAGGCAAACATGCCCCAACAATGACAGAAGCGGCTCCGTCACCGGCAATCAAAAAGAGTTCTGGCAAGAGTTCTAGCAAAAGATAGTGCCCCCCAGCAATCAGGGAATGAAAATTCGACAGGCGAGGTTGAAATTCTTTTAGTGAGCCTTCGATCCGACAAGATTTTTGCCCATTATAACTTTACATTCCTTACAAGGCTTGACGGTTAGACCAACTGCTTACATAATCCCGCCGCCACAAAAAGTAACTCACCGTAAGTTCATTCTTTAAGTTTTAAGTAGTACTCCGACAGATCAAGATCAGGACCTGGCGCTATTTTCCATAGTAGGCACCGCAGCTTTGCGGTGCATTTCGACTGCTGTAAGTTTTCCTGCTCGCAGCAAAATCTAAATCAACTTGATGGCGCCCGAGGCGCCGAAGCTCACCCATAGGAGGCTATCTTGACTAGGCATACCCGCAGCATCATCCTCCTTGCGTTCTGTCTATCGTTCTTCGCGTCACTGGCGTCAGCACAAGATTTCCGGGCCACCATCACGGGCCGGGTCACTGATGCCAACCGCGCGGCGATCCCCGGCGCGCAAGTGCAAGTCAAAAATCTCGGCACCAACGAAGTCGCCACGGCGACCACTGACAGCGAGGGCAACTATAAAGTGCCCTTCCTGAAACCGGGCAGCTATTCGATCAGCGTCGAAGCGCAAGGCTTCAAGAAATCCACGCGCGATAACTTCGATCTGGTCATCTCGCAAAAAGCGGACGCTGATTTTTCGCTACAGGCCGGCAATGTCAGCGAACAGGTGACGATCGTCGGCGATACGCAAGCGGCGATTGAGACGGCGTCAGCCGACCGTGGTGGCGTGATTGACCGCCAGAAGGTGATCGAGTTGCCGCTCAACTCGCGCAATCCGTTCATGCTCGGCGTGCTGACGGCGGGCGTGAACTTCAACGGCGCTTCGATCTGGCAGCGCCCCTTCGACAACGGCGCCATCGCTGAATGGACGATCAACGGCAGCCAGTCGCGCGGCAACGAATTCCTGCTGGACGGAGCCCCCAATAACGGGCAGGCGGGCGGTAACAACATCGCCTACGTCCCGCCGGTGGATTCGGTGCAGGATTTCAAGATCATGACGAACACCTATGACGCCCAGTACGGCAAAACGACGGGCGGCATCATCAACGTCAATCTGCGCTCAGGCACCAACGCCTTTCACGGCACGCTCTACGAATTCATGCGCCGCGCCCCGCTCGACGCAACCGACTTCCGGCTGAAGGCCAGAAACCAACCGAAGGCACAGCATTATCTGGATCAATACGGCGGGCAGGTTGAAGGTCCGATCCGAATTCCGAAGCTCTACAACGGCAAGGATAAGACCTTCTATATGTTCAACTACGAAGGCTACCGCGAAGGCGTCCCGCAACCGCTGACGCTCTCGACGGCTGCGCCGGAGTTCCTGGACGGCGACTTCAGCAAGCTGGTGGATCGCACGGGCAAGCAGATCGTTATCTACGATCCGCTGACAGGCCGGGCAGATGCGAGCGTGCCGGGCGGCTGGCTGCGCGACCCCTTCCCCGGAAACAAGATTCCGGCCAATCGCATCAACCCGATTGCGAAGAGGATTCTCGGCTACCTGCCGAAGCCCAACGTGACCGACGCAACGGTGGACTACTCGAAAAACAATTTCTTCCTTTCGCCGAACATCGCGACCGACGGCTTCTGGAATTGGGTGGCCAAAGTTGACCAGCAATTCAACGACAAACATCGCATGTACATGCGCTTTGCCAAGAATGACCGCCGCGAGAATCGCAACGAAAACGGCGTTGTGGACAGTGTCGGCGAGTGCTGTCAGTTGCCGTTCAAGCGCCTGAACGACGCCTTCGTGGCGGATTACCTGGCATCCGTCTCGCCGACCTTCATCTTCAACTT
>JBDSAM010000013.1:0-9564 GCA_039922135.1 Blastocatellia bacterium | reverse complement strand
GAGCGGATTACGAACGCCTGCGCGCGGCGGGTATCCGCGCGGGGCGCGACGGGCTGCGCTGGCACCTGATTGAACGCCAGCCATATCAATATGATTTTTCCAGCCTGCTGCCACTTGTCCAAGCCGCGCGCGATTCAGGCGTACAGGTCATTTGGGATTTGTTTCATTATGGTTGGCCGGACGACCTGGATATTTCCGCGCCGGAGTTCATTGATCGCTTGGCTGGGCTGGCGCGCGCACTGGCCAAATTATTGCGCGAAGAATCGGATGACATTCCGTTTATCGCGCCGGTCAATGAAATCTCCTTCTTCGCATGGGCTGCGGGCGACGTAGGCGTCTTTTTCCCTTACGCTAACGATCGCGGCCACGAATTAAAACGCCAGATAGTGCGCGCAGCCATCGCCGCCATCGAAGCCATCCGCGACATCACGCCACAAGCGCGCATTATTCACACCGACCCGCTGATCAATGTCGTCGCCCGCACGGAAAATCCACATGATGTGGACGCCGCTGAAAGGTATTGCCTGTCCCAGCACGAAGCATTGGACATGCTTAGCGGGCGATTGGAACCGCAGCTTGGCGGAGAGGGGAAATACCTGGATATCATCGGCGTCAATTACTACTTGCATAATCAATGGTTCTATCCTGACCGAGAGATGATTCCATTTGGTTCGCCTCTCTACCGCCCGCTGCGCGAATTACTGCGTGAAGTGCATGATCGTTACCGTCGCCCGCTCTTCATTGCCGAAACCGGAGTCGAAGATGATTTACGCGCGGATTGGTTCCGTTATGTCGGCGACGAAGCCCGCGCGGTATTGCAAGCGGGCGTTCCGCTAGAGGGTGTCTGTCTTTATCCGATCCTCAATCATCCTGGATGGGATGATGACCGGCACTGTTATAACGGCCTGTGGGATTATGCTGATGTGGCGGGACTGCGCGATACCTGCGAACCTTTGCTTGAAGAACTGCGCCGCCAACAGACAATCTGGCAGGAGTGGAATCCCCCGGACAAGGCAGGGGATTCCAACATCTCTTTCACCCTTGCACAAAACCATTCAACATCCAATAGAGCAGCGCGACAGGAACTTTGGTCATCCGCTAACTAACCGCACGAGACTGAATCGGACATCTGTTTTTGATTGAAACGATTTTAGTTGATACAGATTCACTGCCTCTCCTTAAACCCAAAAGATGCAAAAGTGAGGCCGCTGTCTAGCAAACTTGGATTACTTTTTCCTCCGTGCTGTGACCAACACAAAGCCTGGCGCGAGTAAAGGCCGCCTTACTTTTACTTCTTCAAAACCGGTCTTATGCAACCACTGTGTATAATCCTCGCCGCTGTAACAGCGCGCATTTGAAGTGAGTCGAAAAAAAAGCACAGCCCCATCAGTTTCGTTGGCTTTCGACGCCTTATCAGGGGCTTCAATCTCCCAGATTGCCACAGTCCCCTTACTGTTCAACGAACTATGAACTCGACGCAGGATTTCAATATTTGTTTCTTCATTAAAATGATGGAGGATATTGGACGCCAGCACTACATCGTAATCATCACCGTAAGAGTCCAAAAGAAGGTCACCGGCTCGGTGCGTAACAATGTCATCAATCTGTTCCAGGTGCGCCAGTGCCCGTGCGTGTTCAATTGCCTCTGGCAAGTCAATCACTTCAGATTTCATTGGCGGATGCAGGCGGCAGACCATTGCGCCAATCAATCCGTGCGAACCCGCCAGATCAAGAAGCCGCCGCGCGCCAGGCTTGACTGGCACTTTGCTTGCCATAACCGGTGCTTGAAAGCGCGCCACTTCCAACATTGCCTGCTGATAACTTTCCCACTGCTCCGGAGCATTCATCGTCTGGTGGAAATCAATGCCCTTTCCTGTACGAATTACTTCCTCAAGCTGTCCGATCATCTCCCACTGGGTGTAGTTCCATTGAATATAGCCGGATAAATCATCCTTCGCGCCGGAAATCATGGTTCGACGCGATAAACCTGAAAGTGAATATTTGTCACCGGATTGCTTCAGATATTCCATGCTGACCAGCGTGCGAAGCAGCATCTCAGTGCAGTCAGCATCTAATTTACATCGCAGTGCGATTTCGTGCGGCGTTAATGGAAAGTCTTTTAATACCTCGAATATACCCAGACTAACGCCTGCCATCAGGCTACGCGCTTTAATCAAAGAAAAAATTACATCAATTGCTGGAACAGGCACTTTCCCTGCCCAGATAGCAAAATATTCCGGCAAGTTTGTTGGGATCAAACCATATTTCATTGAACATCCTTCCTCATAAAACAGAATATTTGAGTAAACACTTGTTTGGCAAGAGATAAATCAACCATGGCGAATAGCTTCGCGAAGTTCTGCGAACAGACGCGCCAAATCACCAGGGCGGTAATTAGCATTCAGCCCGCTGGTGCTCGGTAATGTCCAGACCATTGCCCCATATAAATGTTGTGGCTGTGCGCCAACGGTAGCGTTGGGAAGGTTAAATGCCGCCCGGTATGCCCCGAGCCCAATAAATGCCACACAACGAGGCTTATATTGCAGAAGCTTCTTCTCTAAAATTCCTGCACCGTGACGGTACTCTTCCTTTGCCAGTTCTGCCGCTGAGTTTGTTGCGCGAGCGACTAAATTGGTAATCCCATAACCAACCCCAAGTAACTCGCGCTCTTCGTAAGGAGACAGCAACCGGTCTGTGAATCCAGCCCTGTACAAGGTGGGCCAGAACCGGTTGCCTGGTCTGGCAAAATGGTGGCCTACAGCCGCCGTGTAAAGCCCGGGATTAATTCCACAGAAAAGTACTTGTAACTCACTGGCAATCACGTCGGGTAACGTCTTTCCGGCGGCGGCGAGTAATTCTTGTGGTGTCGGTTTATGATGAGGCATGTCGCATCTTGGACACTGGTACGGCGGCTGCTAAAGACCTGCTCCATTAGCAACGTTGTGCTATGCGAATAACTTATATATTTTTGCAGGGCAGCCAGAGATGGCAGCCCAGGTTACTCTGACTGCTCGACCCTATGACGTGCTGGGCTTTGTCAGTGGAATGGATGGTTCGAATGCCAAACGCAATCAAACGCTCGGACTGAGAGTCTTAGAACAACGCGCTCGGTGCCGCCCAATGTCTACCGCGCCGCAAGTTCAAGGATACAGCAGAATTTGCCGAATACTTGAAGCAAGAGGAAACTTTGACCTTTGACGGCGTTGAACAAAGAATGCAAAGACCCAATGACGATGAGGCTCAGCTTCATCAGGCACATTACCATGCAAGTTCTCGTTCCTCGTTGGCATCTCCTCTTGTCCTTTCTCTCATTCACGGTGGGGTATCTTGCTCGACTCCATGCCGCCTTCTGATTTTGGCGAAAGCCGCCGGTGACGCAACACAATTCCCAGGCCAACGAATGCGCTTAGCAGCATCAGCGAGTTAGTGACAACGAACACCCAGTTGTTTACCAGCCAACTGTAAATGGTGAAACCCAGGGACGCCGCCACCTGCCCGATGAAGAGCCATTTCGATACGCCTTCGCTAGATTCCTCCCGCCACTGTTTATGAATTTGCTTGCCAATGGTCAGTAAAAGAATCACTGAACTGACCCAGCCAATTATTTCAGTCATCATCAGGATTATTACTTTTCAGATGGTTGAACTTAACAAGCAATCTGTCTCGGATGTGTTCTCGCCTCAGTTTCTATTTTGACGTGGCGATTCAGAATCCTTTTGCGGCTCGACGATCTGTTCCCTAATCTGCTCCATATCCGCGGCCACTTCTTCGATCCTCTCTTGAGCTTGGCCTACATCTTTGCGCACGGCATCCCTCTCGGCGCTGATCTCTACTCCAGCCTCCATGACCTCCTGCGTAACTATGGCAGTCTGTTCCTTTACTGCCTGCTCAATTACTTCCAAAACATCTTCCGGCTGCGGGGATATTTTGAGCGCCTCGACTTCGGCATCGGGCTTGAAATTAAACCGCTTGCTCGTCTGGTCAAGTTGCCGGGCAATCTGATCAAGCATTTCCAGAACCTTGGCTGCCTTCTGTTCGGACAACAGGTTAATGTGCAGATCAAGTTCAGCGCGCCGTTCGCTCTGCCTAGCTAGGCGGTTTTGCGCGATCAGAACGAAGGTGGATAGGAATATTGCTTCGAGCGAAACAACCAGGGTCAACAGGCCAAACGGGTATGGATCGAATTGGCTAAGATGAGAAATGTGGACAAGGCCGCTGTTAAGCAAAATCCAGAGACCGAACCAACCCGTGTGAATGTAAACGAAGCCCATGGAGCCTGAGAATTCCGTGATCCATCTGGCCATCCGCTCTTGCAGCGAGAGAGCGGCGTTCTCCCGCTGCTGTACCCCGATAATCGCCGAGATGTTTTTGCGGATAATCTCGCTTTGCAACTGCACAGCGTCATTCATGAACATCTCCTGCTTTGATTACCAATGCATCTTAACCGAGGAATATCCATCTAATTTTCGATTTCGCCGCCTCACGGATTAAGCCGGAACATCGCCTTTCTGTTCGCGGCTCCAATGGCGATGTTCCGCAATGGCGGCAATGAAGCTGTCAGCCGTTTTACGCGCATCCGATGCAGTGCCCGTAATCAGCCCGCTGCCCGCAACTGTTGGCAATTTCTTTTCTCCTTTTTCAGTCTGTAATTCGACGCCAGCGTAAGAGGCGCGCAACAGATCAATGCCTTCTCCAGTGGCTGCAATCGTTTTGCAGTGCTTGTACGCCTCATTGATAAAATGCATGGCGTCCGCTTCCCGCATCAGCGCTGCGACGCTTTCGGCGCCGCCAGGAACATAGACCGCGTCGAACAGCACGGAACTGGTGGTCAGCAGGCTAAAATCCACCGTTAATTCCCTACCATTCGCGCCCACGATTGTGCCCCCATGTGGCGCGACAATTTTGGGCATCGCTCCGGCGGCTTGCAGCGCTTTCGTCATATTCAGCACCGCTCCTTCATCAAAGCCGTCAGCAACCAGGAAGGCAACTTTGCGGGTCTGGATGCTGTCTTTCGGCGTATTAGCCATGCTTAACGCGGGCGAAGCGGCGATAGATTTTTTAGGCGGTTTAGGTTGAAACTTCGCGGGGTCGCCGTCCGCCGGAATGCTATGATTAATCGGCGGCGTTACCACAGTGGGAACGGCGATGCCCAAGCCTTCAGCGACGCGGCTGGCCAGCGTCTTATCCACAAACGACAGCAGGCCCACCATCCGCTCCCGGATTGCTGGGATTTCCACTTTGCCCAGTTCGAACCGCAAAGCTTTGACAATGTGGTTCTGTTCCGGCTCAGATTGGCTGCGATAAAACATCGTGGCCTGGCTGAAGTGGTCGAAGAAGCTTTCGCTGCGCGCGCGCACTTTTGAAGCGTCAATCTTTTCGGCGTGACTGACGAAGCCGCCCATATCCCTTCCCGCTTGGAAGGGACATCCGCCGCCGATGGAATTCGGTTCATAGCTGGTGCGGCTGCTGTTGATCGTCTGGCGCATATGACCGTCACGCTGGTTGTTGTGAACCGGCACGATAGGACGATTGATCGGGATTTCGTGGAAGTTCGGGCCTCCCAGGCGAATCAGTTGCGTGTCGGTGTAGGAGAATAACCGCCCCTGCAACAGCGGATCATTGGTGAAATCAATGCCCGGCACGACGTGGCCGACGTGGAATGCGACCTGTTCAGTCTCGGCAAAGAAGTTGTCGGGGTTGCGATTGAGAGTTAGCTTGCCGATACGTTGGACAGGCACGAGTTCTTCTGGAATCAGTTTTGTCGGGTCTAGCAGGTCGAAGTCGAATTTGTGTTCATCTTTCTCTTCCACGATCTGCACGCCGAATTCCCATTCCGGGTAAGCGCCATTCTCAATCGCTTCCCATAGATCGCGCCTGTGGAAATCCGGGTCTTTGCCCGAAATCTTCTGTGCCTCGTCCCAAACCACCGAATGCACGCCCAGCAGCGGCTTCCAGTGAAATTTGACGAAGCGCGCTTCCCCTGCCTCGTTGATCAAACGGAACGTATGCACGCCGAAGCCTTCCATCATTCGCAAACTGCGCGGAATGGCGCGATCCGACATTGCCCACATAATCATGTGCATGGATTCCGGCATCAGCGAAATAAAGTCCCAGAAGGTGTTGTGCGCGGAAGCCGCCTGTGGGATTTCGTTGTGCGGCTCTGGCTTGACGGCGTGAATCAGATCGGGGAATTTGATCGCGTCTTGAATGAAGAAGACAGGCATGTTGTTGCCCACGAGATCGAAGTTGCCTTCCTGGGTATAGAACTTGACGGCGGATCCACGCACGTCACGCGCTAAATCACTTGAGCCTCGCGATCCAGCCACAGTCGAGAACCGCACAAATACAGGCGTTTTGACTAAAGGGTCTTGCAGAAAATTTGCCTTCGTCAGGTGGGCCATTGGCTCGTAGACTTGAAAGAATCCGTGCGCTGCGCTGCCCCGCGCGTGGACGACGCGCTCTGGGATGCGTTCGTGGTCAAAGTGCGTAATCTTCTCGCGCAGGATGAAATCTTCCAGTAGCGACGGGCCTCGCTCGCCTGCCTTCAGTGAATTCTGGTTGTCATTGATCCGTACCCCGTGGTTGGTTGTCAGGAAAGCGTCTGTGGGATTTTCGGTAAAAGCTGAAAGATCAGCTACTTTTTCAGTCGGCGCGTTTCCTTTGCTGTTTGTCTTCTTGCTGGTTTTTTTGTTATTCGCCATTTTCGAGTTTTCTTCCTTTAAGCCTGAAGTTATAAAAAAGGATCAGCTAATGAGAGCCGTGTTAGTAACCCGATCAAGCGATCGGGTTACTAACACGCAGGTTTGGCCACGACCTCAGCCGACTAACAATCGGCTGTACCTTTCATTTTCTTGACTTCTATAACTTGTCAAAGTGGACATTTGAGAACGTTCCCACGTCGTTGGTTATTTTGCCGAAGCGGCCTTGGCGCGGGACTGTTTTGTGAACTCTTTTTTCGCTGCCTCCAACTGCATTCCCATTTCTTCTAAATCTTCCTCGGAAAATTGCTTCTCGACCTTTGGGAACATTTCACCTTCTTCTTCCTCGACGTGATGCTCGACGTCGTCAATCAGCACCATTAGCTTGGCGTCGAACCGTTCGCTGCCATCCGAGAGGCGATCTATGTCGCGGAACAGCGTCTTCATCTGAAGATGCTCTTCAATCGCTTCAAGCACCTCATCCTTGAAATCTTCGTGCTTTTTCAAAGTCGGATATAAAACCTTCTCCTCAGCAAAGGCATGCGCCTCCAGTTCAGCTTTGATCTTTTTGTAAAGCTGTTTGTGCTGCTTCTCGCTTTCTGTTGCTTTAACCTGATCGAACAGCCCTTGCACTTTCTCATGGTCTGCCTTCAATAATTCCACTGCGTTCATGCGGTATTTCCTCCTATTGAATTGTTATGTATCTGAAAGGTATTACTAGCAAACAGTGCTGCATTTACACGCTACATCTGTTGCCAGCCAACCTTGTAGCAAAGGGCGATTTGTAGCCTTTTGCATCTCAATACTGCTATCCCATTTATTGCACCCTTGTTAGCTGCAAATTGTAAGCCAGTACCTAAGCTGGTTCTGAAGCGAGATATAGACTTGCTTTCTAAAATGTCTGGCACTTTCCTATTTCTACTTTAGCAGCTTGAACCAGGGCATAAATGTTGCGACCACTTCTGAACTTTGACTGAGCGGCGTGGGCAATCGAACGCGCACAGCAACTGAAAGGCTGAAATGAATGAACCGCTTTATGACTGCATCGTTATCGGCGCGGGTCCCGCAGGGCTTTCGGCGGCGCTCTTCCTAGCGCGTTACAGGCGGCGTGTCCTGGTCTTTCACCATAATAGCCCGCGCAATATTTACTCGCACGGGGTGCATGGCTTTATCGGCCACCACGGCATTCTGCCCGCTGACCTGCTGTCGCGCGGGCGCGACGAAGTCAGACAGCATGGGGGCGTCATTATAGAAGGTTGCGTTACAGAGGCGGAGCGAATCGCGGACGATCATTTCCGCGTAATGGCGGGCGACGCAGATGGCGTCAAGTCTAATACTAAATATTTCGACGCGCGCCGCTTGCTGCTAGCCACGGGCCTGCGCGATGTGACGCCGGATTGTCCGGGCTTCCACGAGTTCTACGGGCGTAGTGTTTTTCACTGCCCGGACTGTGATGATTATGAAGTGAGCGGCAAGCGCGTGGCCGTTTACGGAGGTGGGAAGCAGACTGTCGGTTTCACGCTTGGTTTGATGGCGTGGACTGAACGCCTGACGCTGATCGCAGCCTCAACCGAAGAGGAAATCAGCTCTGAATACCGAGCCCAACTCGCGTCGTTTAATATCCCGGTTATCGGCCAAAACATTGAAAGGCTCGAAGGGGATTCCGAAACAGGCAGATTGGATAGAGTGCGGTTCAGCGGCGGTGACGCGCTTGAATGCGATGCGCTCTTCTTCAACCTCGGCACGTTTACCGCAGCGCATCTGCACGAATCGCTTGGCTGCCGACCCGACCGGGACAGTGGACTCGTATGGGTTGACGAGCAGCAGCAAACTAGCGTTGAGGGCGTGTACGCGGCGGGAGACATCACCCCCCAATCACAGCTTGCCGTCGTCGCGGCGGCAGAAGGCGCGCTGGCTGCCATTCACATTCATAAGGCACTTATCCCCGCTGCCTGGCAAGTCTAACTTCAAGCTGCTCGCACGTTGTTCATTTATTTCTTCTCCATCGCGGCCCGCTTGCGGGCTTGGCGAGAAATCCTCTTCTTTTTCCAAATGCCAACCAGCGAAATTCGCACGCGCGCGGCGCGTGCGCTCACAGGCTTTCGGCATCTTTTGCATAAGTCCTACGTGAAAAGCATTGGCCTAGCCTTTGCCTTAGACAAGCTTGCTCTTTGCATTCGATTGACTTGAGATACTCAATAATACGGATGAGGCAGTACTGTACTTCTGTAATGCAGGACGCAGCGAGGAATAACATAGATTTATGGCTAACAAACTAAACATACTACTTAGCTTAAGGCCATAAACGGCGCACTACTTTTCATCTTAAATGGGAAAGCCAGTCAGAATAGAATGACGATAATTACACCAGGAGAGAATAGGGATGTCAGCAAAAATGAACTCTGCTTGTGAATGTTGCGGTGGAGAAGTCCTTTTCGAGAAAGATTCGACAGGACAAGAAATTATTGAAGCGAATCCTGACGAATATACAAAGTTTTGTGAAGCTTGCAGAACCAAGCAACGCCGGCCCGAAAGAGAAGGAAATGAAGAGCAGCAGAGAGATGCGGATTTTGAAGACGAACGGAATAAGGCAATGAGAACAGGGGTCGCAAGCGATCAGGCCGCAGATCAACAGGGGAGTGCATGAAGAAGCTTTCTGCGTTACTGTTATTGTTGTCCGCTCAAATAGCTGCATCATCTTGCGTAGGAGTTGGTTATTCCAACCGTGGCGGTTGGTTTGTTTGGCCAGGCGGATTGGGATTGCTATTGCTAATCCTGGTTGTTGTTTTGCTGCTCAGGAGACGATGACCACTGACTGCGTTTCTTAGAATCTGCGATGCTCACGAAGGGCGAGGCATTACCAGTG
>JBDSAM010000012.1:0-7436 GCA_039922135.1 Blastocatellia bacterium | reverse complement strand
CCTTCTCATCGTTGAATGGCACGACGAACTGCACAACGCCGGATGCAATCACCTCGCTTTCCTGTGTCGCGCATCGCTCGACTTCGATGCTCAGATAGATTCGATCCGGCGCAAGTTCCGGCGAATCGTTCAACGTCCCGATGATTTCAATCGGTTCGCCAGCTTTCAGCTCACCTCGTTCAAAAAGCTTTCGCACGCGAGTTTGCCCCGTGCCTGCGTCGTTGAGTGCCCACAACAATCCCCCGGCAGCCACACACCCACCGAGCAACAGAAACACTGCTGCCGCCTGCCGTTTGAGCAAACAGACCGACGCCGCCAGCCACCACGTTATGGCGACGGCGAACCATCCGCGAATCGTGAACGGGTAGTGCGCGCTAATCAGCAGGCCGCCAATAAAGGCAAGCGCACAGAAGATAAGCGGCTGTTGGAAGAGGCTGAGCCGCGTGAAGCTGAGGCGGCGAGGCATAATCAGTACTGAGCGTTGAGGAATAAGGACCGAGTGGTTACCTGCTCTCAGTCCTCACTCATTGGCCCTCAATTCTTAACTGAACGACTGTTTCGACATGGAACGTCTGCGGGAACATATCCACCGCCGTGATTGAATCAATCCGGTATCCGTATTCAATCAGCGCCCGCAGATCGCGCGCCAGCGTGGCTGGGTCGCACGAAACGTAAGCGATTCGCGGCGAAGCCATCGCGGCCAAACGTTCGATCACTTGCCCGCCAAGCCCTGCGCGCGGCGGATCAAGCAGCACAAAGTCAGGACGCGGCAGTTCAGACGATTTGTATTTCAGCCAGGCTTCGACTGAGATGGCTTCGTAACGAACATTTGTCAGGTTGTTGGCACGGACATTATCAATGCCGTGATTTGCGGCAGCGCGATTGCCTTCGACGGCACAGACCTGGTCAAACGTCTTGGCCAGTTGCAGGCTGAACAGCCCTACGCCCGCGTATAAATCAACCGCCAGTTGGCCCTGTGCATTACCGATGGCCGTGCGTGCCAACTCTTCAACCAGCAGCCGGTTGCCCTGAAAGAATGAGCGCACGCCGAAGCCATAATTAATCCCGCCAATCATCTGATGCGCCGTGCCCAACCCATCCACAGCTTCTGATTTGCCGTTTTCGCCAGTCGCCGGCGTGACAATCACTTCTTCGTCGCCAACCGTAAAATGGACACGCGTGGCGTCATTAGGGATAAGGGAAGGTTCCGAGCGCAAACGCTGCAATTCGCGGTTCGCGGCCGGCAGCAGGATCAGGCATTCTTCGACTTCACAAACTTCCTGTGTGCCGGCACGGTAATAACCAATGCGCATCTTTGCAGGGGGAACAGATGGGGCAGATGGGGCAGATGGGGCTTGATCGTTGTGTGCCACTTTCAATTCAGCGCGCGAACGGTAGTGGAATTCATCCGCCGCAACGATGGCAATTTCGTCATTCCAGTCAATGCCGCCTAGCCGCTGCAATGATTCGCGGACGAAAGCCACTTTGGCTTCAAGCTGCGCGGAGTAATTTAGATGCTGCAACTGGCACCCGCCGCATACGCCGAACTGCGCGCACGGCGGCGTACGGCGGTCTGGCGAAGGCTCCAACAATTCTTCAATCACCGCGCGGGCGTAACTGCGTTCCACTGTGGTAATGCGCACCCGAAGTTTGTCGCCGGCTGCGGCCAGGGGCACAAACACAGCCTGCGAACCGATGTGCGCCAACCCGTCGCCGCCATACACCAGCTTCTCAATCGTGACGTCGAAGGCTTCGCCAACCATCACCGCATGGTGTCCGTTTGAGATGCTAGTCATTATGCCGGGGTCGCCGCCAAGAACTTCCGCAGGTATTGCCATAATCATTTCAGTACTCGCTTACAGATAGAACAAACTCAGTCGTGGAACGCCGAACTGCTCGCGCAACCGCCGCGCGACAAAGTTGTCCATCGTCTGTTTATATACTTCAGGTCCCATGCTCTTTTTATAAGAACGCAGCTTTTGGTGTCCCTCCTGCCGGATATCTTTCAATTGTTCTGGGCCAAGGCCGTCTTTCAATCCGTCTAGAATCACCTCTTCGATCATCGTCAAATCCGTTTCCAGATTTTCCGGCGATAACAGCCCCACCGTTTGTACGTCCTCTATGATCTGTTCCAATCGCAACGTCACGCGTTCAAAGGTTTCTGTCAAAGCTTCAACAGCATTGTGACGTTCAGGCAATCGTTTAATCATTTCCAGCCGCTCTCGCAAATGATCCGTGATCGCAACGCGCGTGAAGACCGGCGAGGCATCATCGTTTCCATTGGCCGCGCCATTTGTGGCGTGGCTGTCTTGACTGGGCGCGGATTCGCTTCCGACGCGCGATTCGCAGTACTCCAGAAAGAGCGATTCCACTTCCTGCTGACAATAAAACAGCGAATTGACTTTGCGCCCGCGACTTGCGCGGGTGTCATACCCATCGAACGAACCGTTGATCCCGCGCAACACAACGTGCAACGGGATGCCGCGCTGTTTCCACATCTCCATCAAAGACCAGTCCAACGGCGACACCAGCAGGTGACTGCCACGACGCTTGACGAATTCATCTTCGATTTCAGTGAAATAGTTGAAATAGTTCATTCTCCGATTGCGATCAATCACGCGGCGCAACAGCCAAGCCTGCCCGCTGTTTTCCCGCTATTCTGATGATGCTTGTCTCTCTTTTTTCGCTTGGGAATTCGGCATTCGCATCTTAGCTTGCGATGCAAACAGAGTCCAACTTGAAGATGATTTGAAGCGTAATGAGGAAGAAAATTTTGAAAAGAAAATGTATGAGCGATTAATCAATGCTCTTTTCGCAGCCGCGTCACTTCACCCGCAAGAATCGTCCGCATGCTTCCATCTGCTGGTTGCACCAGCAATGCGCCGTCATCATTCAGCCCCGCTGTTCTGCCAAACACCTGTTCATGATCCAGCGTAACAACCACTTGCTGTCCGCGCGAATAACTGGAAAGCCGCTGCCAGCCATCCAGAATTAATTGCTCTTCGCCACGCTTCCAACATTCATACCAGTGGGCTAGTCGCAGCAACAATTGATCGCGAAACGCTTCCACTTCGATTGCCATCCCGGTTTCGATTCGCAGCGAAGTGGCCGTTTGACGAAACTCTTCGGGAAAAGCCAGCGGAGACGGATGATTGAGATTGACGCCAACGCCAACAATCACGCGCGTGTCGCGGGAACTGTCGCTACCAGCTCCATTGCTGACTGCTTCAATCAGAATGCCACTCAATTTGCGCTCGTTGACCAGCACGTCATTCGGCCATTTGATGTCTACGCCCACGGCCCCATGTTTAAGCAGCGTTTCAGCCACTGCCACCGCCGACATCAGGCTAAGCAAGGGAATCTTCATCGCGAATTTTGGCGGACGCAGCAACAGCGATAAATACAATCCTTCGCCGGGTGCTGAATGCCAGGCGCGGTTGCGCCGCCCACGTCCCGCGGTTTGTTCATCGGCAACGACGCAGGTGAACTCTGGCGCATCGCTCATCTGTTTCAGGTGATCGTTCGTAGAACCGAGTGTTGCGAACCGGTGAATGGTGAAGGGAAATTGGTGGAGAATCATGAGCCGATCTTACTGGACGCAAATCAGTACCGCGAGCGGTAGCAAGCGTGGGACTTGAAAAGAAAAAGCGAGGCGTGTGAAGGTGGCACTGTCGATGCCGCCTTCACACGCCTCGCTTCAAAGCTCCACTCTACTGCGGTACAGGGAGCGGTAGTGACCTGGTGGCTCGATGATGTGTACCTCACCAGATTACCAGGTCGCTACCGCTCCCTGTACCGTACCAACGAACAGATTATCTGAAGTATTCTACGATGTATTCGCGCCGGTTCGGGCGGTTGTTGTTGCGTCCGATGAAGCCGTAGTAATTGTTCTGTTTGGCCACGGCCAGCGCTTCTTCGGCGTCCTGCTTGTTGTCCAACTGCATCATCCGGTGCGTGCCACCTTCGGTCAGCAGCCAGCCACTGGCGCCTTCGTCAACGATGAACAGCTTGCTTGGATCGTATTTGATGACGTCTTCATTCTGAATCACCGTCGCGATGCCGGAATCGCCCAGCCAATATTCGTGAACGTAATCGCGGCGGTTTGGGCGCGTGTTGTCGCGACCGATGAAACAGTGCGAGTTGTGGCGGCGGGCCAGCGCCAGCGCGCGGTCGGCGTCTTCCCTGTTATCCAGAACCAGCATTCGCGAATGGCCATCAGTCAACAGCCAGCCGGTGGCGCCTTCGTCAACGACCTTCAAATCGCGCGGATCATAAAAGAGGCAATCGTTGCCGGCGCCTTCGCGTTTGAAGATATACGTGGCGTTGTAGTTCGTGCGCCCGCTGCCATCCGTGAAGCGCGTGTAGACATCGGCCTGCAAACGCTCGCCGGCCAGCGGGCGAATGACGACCTGTTTAGTCGCAAAGCCCGGGCTGTAGGTCGCGGTCAGAGCGCGTGCGGTCGAGTTTAGATTGCTTGACACGTTCGGCGCGTAGGCCGTCGCCACAACCGTTCCCCAATCGCAATCGGTCGGATGGCATTTGCCGAATGCGCGTAGCGTGATGATGTCTATGCCGAACAGTTGAAACTTCTTGATGTTCAGTTTGGTCAATCCCCCTGTGTTGGAATCAACGTTTTCCCAATCGCCCGTGAATTGGGCAGTTTGCGCAAATGCTATTGAATAAGTGGCCAACGCGAAGATGATCGCGGCAAGACTCAAAACAATTTTCTTCATGGTGTCTCCTTCTCGGCTGAGAATTAATGCTGGCAATCAGTTGGGAAGGCACGGCCGTCTGCCAGCAGTGACGGCCATCCTTCAAATAAGTTGCGAAATGGCTGAATCGCCCGAAGAGCTAGATGCTCGATCTTGCTCTCACCCTCGTAAGCGGAATGCGTGCGGGAGAACTTGAATAGGAAGGAAAAAAATTGAACCTAGGAGCGTATGCGCGCCGCGAGCGCTCCTAGGTGGATTAACAGTTCGGCGGCGTAACGGGAATTATATAGACGGCTGAAGCCGTATAACTCAGCTTGTGCAGATTGTGCCCCGCGTTAAACGCATTGGCTTGCTCGGTGGAGTTTTGGTTGAAGTTGATGGTCGCGCCCAGAAAAGCCTCATCGGCATTGCTGTAATACTTTGCCCAGCCACTGCGGCCCGGTGGAATGACGGTGTCAAAGTGCGGCGTTGCACGTGTACTGGTCCAAACGCTGCCGCGATATTGGCACGTCAGACTGAATGTCAGGCCGTAGGAGTTTTCGGCGTCGTCATAGACCAGAGAAGTCATCGCGCTGACCGTCGTTCCTCCTGTCGCCAGATTGCCGCCAATGCGATTCAGAATCAGCAGCATCTCGTTGCCATCGGCGCGGCTTCCAATACCATCTGCGGCAACGATGCGCGGCAACGGCGCGTAGCTGATGCCATCAAACCTCAAGGCAGCCGTAGTCGAATTAGCGCCAGAGATGTTACAGGCCGCCAGCCCTCCCGCTATTGCTGGAATCGCGTCAGCGCCAAGATTGGCCGCGTGCCCACTGGTCAGCTTTACGTATTCATCGCCGATCAGTTGATTGAAATTTATTGGGCAGCCTTGCCGATCCACCGCAACGACAACCAGAAAGCCCGTCGTTCCCGGATCAATATCCGATGCCATAAAGGCTGTGGTTTGATTTGGCGTCAGACAAACGAACGCATCGCGCACTTCGCAACTGCTGGCGTCAATCAAAAACAGATGAGCGTTGGCGCTGCGCGCAGGATCCAGGTTTGTCATGCTCAAGCGCGTGTTTTGGCTCTGCGCATTGCTTGCCGCTGACGTGTAGATCGGAAAGATCAGGATCGAACCGGCTCGTCCATCACTGCCTGAAAACTGTGTTGGCAGCAGCCTTCCTTCGCCCACAGGATCGCAGGTCACTGTCACGCACGATTGCGCCGTCGCTGATGGCCCGCCATTAAAGCTGGCGGAAGTGTTTATGCAAAGCGGCGTCCCTTTCAGCGCACTGTCGGCGACCTGCGCCGGATAACTGACCGTCGCCGTCTGCCCCGCGCCCAGTGTTGCCGCGAACACCACTGACGAAGGGCTGGCGACATTGCAATTGCCTGCAGTGCTGATGCCACCGATCGTGGAAGAGCAGCGCCCGCTGAGCGCCAATAGTTGCGGCGGCAGACTGGCCGCCGCCGTGACGGTTTGCGCGCTGGCGGCGTTGTTGGTCAGGGTGAGGCTGGCGTTGACGACGCTGCCCGCAGCCAGGCAACCCGCTGGTTCACTGATCGCCGCCGAGAGTTTATTGACCGAAACATTGAAGCTGCACCCAATCGGATTGTTATTGGCGTCGCGCGCCGAACAATTGACTGGCGTTGTGCCAACGGCAAAGCTTGATCCCGATGGGGGCGCACAGGTCACGGCGCTGGCGTTCTGACAATTGCCCGCCGGTGTTGGCAGCGCATAATTGACGGTAGCAGCGTTGCCTGTCGTTGCGGCGGACAAATTCGCCGGACAGTTCAGCGCGCAGACATTCGCGCAGTTGGGCAGGCCTTCCACCTTGAGTTGATAGCTGCCATCTATTTCGCCGGGGTTGGTTGTTTGGACGGCTACAACAAAGGTCGCGCCTGCCGGGACATTGTGCGAATAGACAATCGGCTGAGAAAGCGTTGCACTGCTGACTCCGGGGTCGGCCAGGTAATTCGCGCAGATGTTATTCGGATCGAAGCTGCTCAGATAACTGTTGGCTTGATAGTTCGTGCCGATCTGTTGCGGCAAGGTCAGCGTCACCGTCGCGCAAACTTGCGCTCCGCTGTTGTTTTTGAACGTGTATGCATCGTAAGCGCGCGCGCCTGTATTGATTCCTAGCGAACAGGTCTTTGGCGCATTGCAGGCGCTGGCCACGCCGTTGCGATTCAATCGTCCAAGCTGCACACCGCTCGTGCTGGGATAATCGGCGCTGCCCGAACCCAAACGACCGTTGATGACCTGCGGTGGGCAGGCCGGTTGCCAGGCTGGAAGCGGCCAGGCCGGATTCGCGCTGCGAACAGACTTCTGCTGGCTGAGCCAGGCAAGGCTCAGAAAAATGAACAGCGCGGCAAAGAGCACCGCGCGTGGCACCACGGATTGCAATCCATTCATAACTTCACAACTCGGAATTGATTGAGAACTCGGCTGGAGGGGCATTGAGCGAAGATCTACCAACGCGTCGGAGCCTACTCCATGGCCATTAAAACGGTCAACGGTACGAATTGCCACGTTTGTAATATATTGAAGAGTGTGCAAATTAAAGTTGAAGGCAATCAATAGCTTGAAGCAGAGCCTTTGGAGTGCTGCGGCTTGGCGCAGCTTTTCTTTAGTTACTTGAACATCCTGATTGATCCTGCGCGGACTTGACCCGAACGCCAAAGCTGCGCCAAGCCGCAGCACTCCAAAGCTTCGCCCTCTCTGATTTATGCACAGGCTTC
>JBDSAM010000011.1:0-5287 GCA_039922135.1 Blastocatellia bacterium | reverse complement strand
CAATGACTTCTTTGTAAGCATCAATCCCGACGTGAGCGCGATTGGCATCCACTTTGAATTTTGACGCGGCCTTGTCGGCCTGGTCTTTGAAGTAATCCCCGACAGCGACGATTTTGGCCTGGCCTGTCTGTTCCAGCAGTTGGGCATCGCGCGTGCCTTGCCCGCCGTTGCCGACCCATCCGATCTCGACCATCGAATTGGCCGTTGTGCCGCGCACCGATTCGGCTTTGATAATGTTGAAGGTGGAAGCCGCGGCAGTCAGCGCCGCGCCCTTGACGATTGTTCTGCGCGAAACCAGTTCTTGCTTGTTCATAATCTCTCCTTGCTGGTGGACGAAGCCGCAAGGCCTCGTCAAAAGTTTTTCAACAGTATTTGTACGCCGTTTGCGCCAATGACCGCCGGAAGTGCCCAGAAATGCGATGATGTTGGCGCTTGCAGCATCTTTGTTTGGTAATGTTCTGCAATGGCGCGCGGATTTTAGACAATCAAACCCGGTTTGGCAAAAGTTGGTTTGCCCACTTTTCCGAATATGCCAAGCAGACATCCCAGGCCAGGGATTTCTGCCATGTCGCAATGGGAAGGAACCGGATACAGTACTTGAGGTTGTCCGGTGCAAATACAACCATTCAGAATTGATAAATTGACAAGCTATGGGTGAGAAAAGATAATGACCCGCCTTTACCGGAACAGACTGCAGACGAGCCGCGAAAAAGATTATTGCCCCATTATCAAAACAGAATGAAATCACCGACAACTTTAACCGGTCTTGGCTCAATTAAAAGGCTAAAAGGCAAATCGCAAAGTGAAAGCGTCAGCCCTCCCCAAGGCTGATCTAGGTTTTATCACCAAAGACAATTCACGCGAGCGCCCCAAGCGCCGCTGGAACCTTGCCCGTTGTCAACTTGTTGTCAGGCGGAGGTACACAGTGTCCGAAGAGAACATCAATTCACACAACCCACAGGAAGTGCCAAGCTGGGAAACGCGACTTCAGACGCGCGCCAACGAATTTATCAACCAGAGCATTGGGCAGCGCATCGGCTCTCTCAAGACTGAGATTGAACGTCTCCAATCCACAATCAGCGAAATCAACTCCAAGCTGACCGAACATTCCCAAACAGAGGTCACAGAGCAGGAATCTTCTGGGCTGCTCGACACCATCAAGCAATGGTTCAGCGATTCGAACGACAAAGCCGAACAGCACTTCCAATCGCGCCTGGCTGAAGAGCGCAGTGAGTGGGAAGCATCCTTGCGGCAATCACAAGAGGGTGAATTCCGGAAGCGGTTGGAGCAGGCATGTTCCGAAGCCGCTGCTGTTGCGCGGCGCGAAGCCAACACCCAGATTGAAGAGTTGCGCGAACAGCTCGAAGCCAGCCGTGAGGCATTGACTATCGCAGTTTCGTCCGCTCAATCGGCCAGCGTCCAGGCGTCAAGTTCCAGCCATCTAAAATCCGCAATTGAAGAGATTGATGCGCAGCGCACGCAATCCGATACGCTGATCACATTGGTTCGCCGTGCCGCACAGTTCGCGCCGCGCGTAGTCTTCTTCGTTGTCAAAGGTGGCGATGCTGTTGGTTGGAAAGCCGCCGGGTTTGAAAATGGCCTGAACGATGAAACTGTGCGACTGCTTTCCGTGCCGACGCAAAATCAAACTTTGCTGCGCGAGGCGTTGACAACATTCACCGCGGCGGTGGGACATTCATCTTCGCCGGGCGACAACTCTTCGGTGCTTGGCTTGTATGCCTCACCCGCGCCGGAAAGATCCGTCACCGTGCCGCTTGTGGTTCGCGGCAAAGCAGCCGCCGTGCTTTATGCCGATTCGGGAACGCAATCTGAAAACGCCATCAATATGCCAGCACTGGAAACCTTGTTGCGCGTAGCCAGCATGGGAATTGAGTTGCTGCCAGCGCGCAGAGGCATTGAGCAAGTGCGGCCCAGTGGCCCGCCTGCTCAACTTAGTTCATCATCTGCGGCATCCGCTGCCGCGTCAGCCGTTTCCGCTCCGTTGCGCGTGCCCGCAGAGATAGCCGAGCCGCAACCACCGATTGCCCCTGCGCCGGAAGAGGCTGCGACGCCTGAAGCCAAACCTGACGAAGTGCCACCTCGCTTTACTCAAGATCCGCAAGATGATTTTGCGGACTCGGCTGCGCCGGAAGAAGCTGTCGTGCCGGATAGAGTCACCGAAGACCTATCTACAACGGCAGTCGCAAAGGAAGAAGAGCCTGCTTCTAGGCCAACGTTGTTCGAGCCAAAATCGGAGTCAGTTGCGGAAGCGCGAACTGTTGAGCCAGTTCGCGAGGAGCCGCCCATCCAGCCTGCTACGCCACCGCCACCGCCAGCGCCTCCGGCGTTTATCACACAGCCGCCGCAAAATGATGTGATGCCGCCAAAGGTCGAACCTTCGGTGATCCCACCGCCGATTCGTCCCGTCGAACCATCTTTTGCGCCGCCTGTGTTTACTCCGCCCGCACAACCAGCTTTCATCGCACCGGTGGCTGAATCTTCACGTCCGGCACAGCCAGTAATGGCAGTGCCTGCGCCGACCAGTGAAACCGAGCAGCGAGCACACAACGATGCGCGGCGGTTTGCGCGGCTGCTGGTTTCTGAAATCAAGCTCTACAACGCGGCGAAGGTCAACGAAGGCCGTCGCAGCTTCGATCTCTATGACCGGCTGAAAGATGAAGTTGACCGTAGCCGCAAAGTCTACGACAAACGTGTTTCGCCTGCTGTCGCCACTCGGTTCGATTACTTTTACGATGAACTGGTGCAGACGCTGGCAGAAGGCGACATAAACAAATTAGGTTCGAACTGTCCCGGTCCCATCGTGCTGGGATCGTAACTGGGAAATGGTGGGACAATATGCCAAATTGTTCCACCTCCTTTTTTTGATTTCGTTCGAAGCGTTGCCGTCAATTGCCACCCCTGGCTGAAGCATTACAAGGAGTAGTTAAGTATGACAGCCTTCCCCAAAGTTCCTTCCACTCGCAGAATTTTCACTCTCAGTGTGGTTTTGCTCTTTGTCGTGGCTGGCCTAGAAGCGTCCGGCAAACGTGCTGCCGCACAAGGCAGAGGCACAGCCCAACTCCGCTCCGCGGTCGCCACAAACTCTGATAGTGAATTGCAAAAAGTTGAAAGCGCATTTGCCGGGACGCAAGAGGCTGCGCTGGCGCATTTGCTGCGCGGCTATCTGCGTTTACAGGCGAAAGATTATACAACTGCGGTAAGCATCCTGAACGATCCGAACATTGCGCGGTTGACTGGGCTGGGGGATTACGCAGCTTACTACCGTGGCCAGGCTTTACAGGAATCAGGGCGCGGCGATGAAGCTGAGCGCGAGTTCCGCCGTTTGGCGCAAACTTACCCGGCCTCTTTGCTGGCGCGTCCGGCGGCCTTGCAGTCTGCCGGGTCGGCTTTGGCGCGTGGCAATTATCAGATCGCGATTGATGGCGTGACGGATTTGGTAGCCAGGAACGATGGGACTGCGCTTAAGCTGCGCGCCGACGGATTGGAAAAACTTGGCCGCACGAATGAGGCAATCCTGACGCTGCGCAAACTCTATTTCGACGCGCCGCAATCCGCTGAAGCTGAAAAGGTCAGCCAGCGGTTAGCTGAACTTGGCGGAACAACGGCAGCGGGCGATGCCCTCCAATTGCGCATGCGCGCCGACAAACTGTACGAAGCCCGGTTGTATGCGTTGGCGGCTTCGGCTTACGAACAGATTCCGCGTCAATTTCCAAGCGCGGCGAGCGATGAAGCTTGGATGCGGACTGGGTTGAGTTACTACAAATCTGATGCGTTCAAACAGTCCACCGACGCGCTGGCTCGCATTCGCGCACGCACGCCGAAGATGGCCGCTGAAAGTTTGTACTACTTGGGCCTCGGTCAGCTTTCGCTGAAGAACGAACCTGCGGCGTTGCAGGCATTGGCTGATCTGCGCCGTTCCGCGTACAGCAGTGATCGCATTGGCGAACTGCTGTACGCCATCGGCCGCTATTACGAAAAGCACGACCGCGACGATCAGGCAACCACATTCTATTCACAACTGATTCGCCAGTTCCCGCAATCCGACAAGGCAGACGAAGCGCATTTCTGGCTGGCTTGGCGCGCGCATCAGGCGAAAGATTACGTCAACTCTTCGCGCCTGCTAACTGAGCATATCGCCAATTACGGTGCTGTTACTGACAATCGCGGCAAAGCTGCTTTCTGGGCGGCGGCAGATTCAGAAAAGGCTGGCGATAAAGCTCGCGCGCTGGTCATCTATCAGGCATTGCAAAAACGCTATGGCGCCGGCTGGTTTGGATTGAATGCCGAACGCCGCATAGATCGTTTGATGAAAGAAGGTGTCAGGGCCAAAGCAATTGATTCTGATCTGATGCTGCGCAATGCGGTTGAAGGATTGCAAACAATCAACGCCGTTCGCGAGACAATCAAAGAAGCTGAAACCGAACGCGTTCAGAAGGCCGAACAATTGATGAAGATCGCTTTGCATCAATCGGCAATGAACGAACTGGATGCCGCGCGCGTAAACGCGCCCAATTCACCCATTGTCAATCTGCGTATTGCGCAAATCTTCCGCTTCAATGGTGAAAACGTCGCTGCGATAAACGCTCTCAAACGTGCCTACCCAGATTACGGCCAGACTTTGCCAGAAGAGATGTCGCGTGAGGCCTGGGATGTTTTCTATCCTTTGAAATGGTGGCCAAACATCAAAGAGGAAGCCAAGCGACACAACCTTGACCCTTACTTGATTGCAGGCATCATTCGTCAGGAAACCGTATTTGATGCGAAAGCGCGCAGTCGTGCGAATGCTATGGGCTTGATGCAATTGCTGCCTTCCACCGGTCAGGCAGTCGCACGGAGGAACAATCTGGGCGGCGGGCGCATCGTGTCCAGCGACTTGTACAATCCTGTGCTCAACATTCAACTCGGTACAGCTTACGTTCGCCAGTTGCTGGATGATTTTCACCGCTTCGAATATGTGGCGGCGGCATACAACGGCGGCCCCACGCGCGTACGCCGCTGGGTAAACGAGTCCTCAACCAACGAAGTCGAAGAGTGGGTCGAAGCAATTCCATTGAGCGAAACTCGGTTGTACGTGCAAGGTGTTTATCGGAATGCGCGCATCTATCAACGGCTTTACGACGATCAAGGACGATTCCGCAGCAATGTGCCAGAGAGGCCGGAGCGATAGGCTAATGTTAGTAATGAAACGAAAAGGAGAAACCAGATGGTTTCTCCTTTTCGTTATGTGCGCCCGGCAGGGCGCATTCACTTGAGGGTGAAAGTCCCT
>JBDSAM010000010.1:0-9129 GCA_039922135.1 Blastocatellia bacterium | reverse complement strand
AGAGAAGTACGAACATCCACGCCTCGCAGCCTGGAAGGACTGCGCTCCCAGGGCGGCGAGCTACTGTTTGGCCAGCGCCGTGACGCGGTCAATGCTTGCTTTGATGTCGGCGTTGCTGCGCCCGCTGGCATCATATCCGCGCGTGTAGGCGTCAAGCGCCTGCGGATAACGCCGCTGGTTTTCGTAGACGAAGCCAAGATAGTAAAGCGTGTTGATGTCTCCTGGATTAAGTTTGTCGGCGTTGGTAAACATCTCCGCCGCGCGCAGCCACGATTTGGTCTGGGCCAGCGCAAAACCTAAATTGAAATAGAGTGCAGCCGTCGGTTCTTTCGCGAGTGCCAGAGCCTTTGACAGCAAGGATTCGGCCTGTGCGTACTTCTTGGCTGCCAGATACGCGCGCCCCAGCAGCTCAGCCGCCGCCGCATCATCTTTCAGGCTTTTTAGATTCGCCGCCACGCGCACAGCTTCTTCAAACGCGGCATTGGCCTTCCGCTCATCCGTTTGATTGGCCGCTTGACGCAGTATGGATTCGGCCAGCAGTCCCATCATTTCAGTATTTTTCGGCTCGGCGGCCAAACCATTACGCAAGCTGGCAATCGCTTCATCAAATTTGCCGCCGCGAAATTGCTGCACGCCCATGTAATACCAACTGTCGCCGTCTTTCGGATCCAGCTTGGAGGCTTTGCTGAAGGCTGCGGCAGCTTCTTCGGGGCGATTCAGGTTGGAGTAGGCCACCCCCAGAAGGTGAAAGTTGACCGCCACATCTGCCTGCATTTTGGTCAGCGCTTCCAGATGAGGCAATGCAGTGTCGTATTTGTTTAGCGCCAGATAAGACTGTCCAAGCGCGCGGAACAAATCAGGGTCGAGGCGGTTATCCTTGCGTTTGATGGCGAGGGCTTTGTCGAGCGGCTTAATGGCCGATTGGTACTCTTTCAACTGGTAGTAGGACATCCCGACGAATTTCCAACTGTCGGCGTGTTCAGGATATTCGGCCAGGACTTTTTGAAATTCGGCGATGGCTTCGCGAAACTGCCCCTGTTTGTAAAGCGAGACGGCACGTTCCCAATCGAACGCGGCGGCCAGCACCGAAACCGAGATGATCCCCAGCAGAGCAACAACAGCGATTCTTTTCATAACCGTTCCTTCTTGAGTTTTGAATAACAGTTTGTGACGGTCATAGAACGTCGTATGTCCGCCAGATTTGCAACCTGAAATAGAGAAGCCCGAACCTTGCGATAAGGTCCGGGCTTCGGCAGAAAAACTTAGTTCAAGAGGTGATGAATTAACCCTGCCGTTTCTTCGACCCCATCTTTCTACGTGCCAGCAACGCGCCTAACCCTGTGCCAAACAGAATAATAGTTCCTGGCTCTGGCACATTAGGAGTCGGTTGTGTGCTAGGCGAAGGTGATGGCACTATGGTGGGCACAACCGTCGGTGATGTCGTAATTGTTGGCTGTGGACTCGCCGGTATGACAATGGTCGGCGTGGGTTGCGGATTTATATCGCGATCCGGACGGCATAACACTATGCATAAAATCCCGCCTGCGATAATCGGTGGTACGATCCACCACAAGGACGGGCCAGGGCCGCGAAATGCCGCCGGGGCAATCGGCTCAACGCAGTTTTCATCACAAACGATGCCAGGGCCATAGCGCACAATTCTGCCATCCGGCAAACGAACGAATTCAGGACGTTCCTGGCTTTCCTGCGCGGTGGCCTGTCCCTGTGGATTCTGTCCCTGATCCTGCGATGGATCTGTTTGTCGTGCAACTTTGGGAACAGACGCAATTGTCGTCGCGCGTCCGTTTTGATCCTGTCGCAATTGTTGATACGTGACTGTGTCGGCGCGGACGCTTTGCGCGATGATGCACAGCGCCAGCAGACAAGGTATCAGGCCTCGCAGCCGCGACACGGCTACTTTTACCAGCGTTGCGGCGTTTTGCTGAAGCTCCGATGAAATCAAAAATTTGGCTGACATAAATATCCCCACTGTCCAGGTGATAAAGATAGGTGATTGAGCCGCGCATCCCAATGGCGAGCCGGGGACTTATACTCAGCGAATGCTCTCGCGTTAAACATTGCGTTAAACATTTGATGCGACGGCAAAATCACTTGAGTCAGAAGGTCTTCCTTCCGACCCTTTTACCATGTTGAAGTTTTGTTACTGCGCTGAAAAGATGACGTGATCCCTTTCAGCTACTACCACTTGAGGGCTGGCATTATACTGGCAACTCTATCTTGTGGCAATAAGTTAGCGGCATTGGTTTTGAGGTTGTGGTATTCCACACTGCGCGGTTGTGGCAGAACCTCTACTTCAATCCCCTGGCAAGCTCTAGGATGCAAGCGGAAACGGAATAAGATTACGCTATGTCCATTCTGATTGCCGAAGAGAAGTTCGCCTATGAGTTCGTCTCCGAGCATCAACTGGAGACAGCTTGCAGCTTTCGCAGATCGAACAGATTCAGCTTTACCGCATCCTGCAGGAAGCCCTGAATAATATCAGCCGCCACGCGCAGGCGAAACACGTTCGGCTGGTGGTAAGAGCAGAGCAAAGCAATCTATTGATCGAAATTTGCGATAACGGCGAAGGTTTTGACGGGCAGTCAGCGAACAAGACTGGCCACGGGGTGGCCAACATTCGTTCACGCGCAAATTTGATCGGTGCACAGGTTTCGTGGCAGGATGCGCGGCCAGGATGCCGCTTTGAAGTCTGGAAAGCGCAAGCCGTAAAAGAGAATCATCGTTCTGATGTTTTCGTGTCCAATAACTTCCAGGAGAACTGATCAAGATGAAAAGGATGATGGCTGTTTGTTTGTTGCTGTTCGCCGCAGGCATTAGCGCGAGGTTTGTCGCTTCTTCCGCTGCTGTTGAAGACCACTGGCCGCAATGGCGCGGGCCGTTCTTCAATGGTGTGGCTCGTGGCAGCGCGCCGACCGAATGGAGCGAGACCAAAAACATCAAGTGGAAAATGCAGATTGCCGGACGCGGATTTTCAACTCCGATTGTTTGGGGCAACAAGATATTTTTGACCACGGCGATGCCGACGGGAAAAATTGACAATCAGGTAGTGGTGGCGGGCGATGCGCAGCGGACTAATCCAAACAGTGGAGTGGGAACGGGCGCGGAACAGAAGTTCATGGTGATTTGTCTAGACCGTAAGACTGGAAAAACCCTATGGGAGCGCGTGGCCAAAACCGCCGTGCCGCACGAAGGTTTTCATCGTCAATATGGCAGCTTTGCCTCGAACTCTGCGGCCACTGATGGCAAGTTCGTTTACGTTTCGTTTGGTTCGCGCGGCGTCTACTGCTACGACCTGGACGGGAAACTGATTTGGGAAAAAGACCTGGGCGTGAAGATGCAGATGCGTCTTCAATTCGGCGAAGGAACCGCGCCATTACTGGCGGGCGATCAACTGATTCTCAACTATGATCACCAAGCCGGTTCGTTCATCGCCGCGCTGGACAAACGCACGGGCAAAGAACTGTGGCGCGCGAAACGCGAAGAGGTCAGCGCCTGGGCCATGCCTCTGATGGTCGAATACAAAGGCCGTAAACAGATCGTCGTTAGCGCGACAAACAAAGTGCGCGCCTATGCCCCCGAAGACGGCAAGGTCATCTGGGAATGCGCCGGGTTGGGAGTGAATGTGATCCCCGCGCCCGTCTGGCAGGGCGATCTGGTTTACGCGATGAGTGGCTTTCGCGACCCGAAGCTGATGGCCATCCGGTTGGGCAAGGAAGGCGACCTGACAAATTCCGACTCAATCGTCTGGAATCAGACGCGCGGGATGTCTTACACGCCATCCCCCGTCCTGCACGACAATAAGATTTACACGCTGACCGACAACGGGATGCTCAGTTGCTTCGACGCCGCAACCGGAAAGCCTTTCTACCAGCAACAGCGACTGCCGCAGGCAGAAAACTTCAAGGCTTCGCCCATCGCAGCCGATGGCAAGCTTTACCTGGCGGGCGAGAGTGGCGCGACTTATGTCATCAAGATGGGCGAGAAGTTCGAAGTCATTGCAACAAACACTCTGGCCGATCAGTTGTTCGTCGCCTCGCCTGTGATAGTTGAAGGCGAACTTTTCCTGCGCAGCCACAATCAACTCTTTTGCATCAGCGAAGGAAAAGGTAAGTAGATTATCTTTTGCATCAGCGAAGGAAAAGGTAAGTAGATTATTTGCCTCAAGGACGCGAAATAACCTGACGCATCCACGATGGTGGTTTGCAGACTTGGCTAGGAGGCTGCCATTGCTCAAAAAGGGCAGAAAATAGTGCCAATTTTCAGTGAGTGCCACACTACAGCCAAAATTTGCAGCAGCGAGGTTTAGGCAAAACGCGAATTCCGTCTGAATAGCTGTTTTTCAACTCAATAGAATAACTAGAAGTTATCTCAAAAATAACTTGGTAAGCTTCGCGGCTTACAAAAGTTAGTGCGCTCACCGCACGCTTGGGGCAGGCACCTGGACCGGCCCCTACATTTTTATGACGGTTATTTTTCCTTCGTGAAGCCCCTCTCCCCACCGCTCCGTTTTACAGTCATCTGATTTTTCGCGGCGCCGAATTCAAGAACGATGCCCGCTAGGGTGCCATTATCGATCTTAAATTTATTCTGCGCCGTCGCTTCAAGCGTGATGGACGCGTGGATCATTCCTTCCTTTTTCCGTATTCCTCCAAGCACTTATCCAAGGGGTTGCCCTCATTGTAAATGCAATTGCAGAAGCGCTCGCATGCCTCAGGGCGAGCATTATTGGCGCATCCGTTCGTGCACTCTAGCTGAGAATTGCCAGGGCGGATGTCGTACACAAAGTTGTTGATGACGATCACTAAAATGACGGCTGCGACAGCGCATCCAAAAAAGACAAAGGGAAACTTGCCGGACATCTTCTGATTTGGCGTTGTACCGACGTCGCTCCCGACGTGGCTCAATGATGCAAGAGGCAGAACGTATTTCAACCGCGCATAGTCCCAACACAGCAAATACAAGTTTGCTAACAGCATGAGCGTAGCGACGCGAGTCCGCTCGATGGAAGGGTTAGGCATTGGCTCCATTTGTGATTCACCTTCTGCTTACAAAGTTTGAGAGCGTTTTGGGCCCCCAAAGTGCGACGACCAACAATGCAGCAAGAATGACTATTGAGTACGCTACTGACCCTTGGCCGAGTTCATAGGCACTACGCCCACCATGGAAACCTGTTCTCGCGGTATTGCCAACTGCGTGTACAACGATAACTGCGAACAGTGAGCGACCCGCGTTGTTGTAGATCCAGATATAGATAACGCGAAAGGCAATGGTGACAACAAGGCCCCATGCAATAAGGCTGGTACTCTGGCCCAGTTCCATCATCGAGGGGAGATGCCAAAGCGCCCAAATTGGTCCAATGATGAGCGCCGAGGAGAGCGCGCTCATGCGCGTTTGCAACGCATCAGTCTCATAGGCCGTGTAACCCAGTTCTTCCGCCGTTGCGGCGAGGAAGAAGAGGAGGAAGACGGCTCCGAGTGTCGGAGCCGGATGCCATGCACTGGGTACCGGCAAGGAGAGCAGCCGCATAGCGAAATACGTGAGGACGTAGAGCAGCGGAAACAGCAAAGCGGCAGTGACCAGCCACCTGCGATGCTTGATCTTGCTAAAGTCAAAAGTTCTCTTAAGCAGCATCCAGACGCCGGAAACACCGTTCTCTCGGTATCTCAATATCATCGCCGCGATGGTTGGTGTCAGCACGGCACCGATATCACTAACCGGAATGTTGTCGGGGAGCCAACTCTTGGCGATGAACGTGCTCAAAATCCAGAATGGCGTGCTCATTGCATATACGAGCACAAAGAAGGCTACTGGATGTCGGGGCAAGTGGTTGTTCGTACTCATCGACTAAATCTTCGCTCCAGAGCAATCTACTGCAAAGCACTATGCGCCAATCAATGCCTAACAAAAGTTAGCGCGCTCACCGCACGCTTGAGGTAGGCACACGGGCGTGCCCCCTACATTTTTATGACGGTTACTTGTCCTTTGTGAAAACCCTCTCCCCACCGTTTCGTTTTATGGTCATCTGTTTTTTCGCGGCGTCGAATTCAAGAACGATGCCGGCAGGGGTGCCGTTATCGATTTTGAATCTATCCTGGGCCGTTGCTTCGAGCGGGACGGCAGATCCTGCCCCAGGTGGTTGCGCGTAAAGCGTCGCGCCCTCTCTGGTGATCGTAAATTTCACTGGAGCGTCAGCGGTCGAATAAACGCCGACGTATTTGTCCAGAACTTCCGGGCTGACGGCGATGGATTCGAAGGCGGGAATCTGAAACGGTTTATTGTAGTAGATGTCAAAAATGCCGCTCATAATATCTTTTACCGGGTAAACCTTCGCGTTCGTCGTGTAGGCGACGGCCAGTTTTTCTTCCGGCAGGTAAGCCAGCCACGCTCCGTAGTTGTCCGCACCGCCCGTATGCCCGTAGAAGGTCTTACCGGCGAACGTGAAGGGCTCCATTCCCGACCCCTCGCCGTCCCTTATCGTTTTCATCTGATCTAGACTTTCCTTTGACACTATCTTCCCGTCGAACAGCGCCTGGATGAATTTGGCCAGGTCGTTCGGCGTCGAAACAATAGCGCCCGCGCTGAAGAGGATGCTTGGATGTGTTTCAGGCACCGGTTTCCACCCGTCGCCGAAGTTCATATAGGTAAGAGCTTCGTCTTTGCTCACATCAATATTTCCGGTTGCTATGTACGTATTCGCAAGCCCGATCTTTGAAGTGATTCTTTCCGTGAGGGCTTCCCCATAGGGTTTGCCAGTTGCCTTTTCAAGGATAAGACCTAAAAGCTGATAGCCGGAGTTGCTGTAGGAATGCTTTGTGTCCGGTTCGAAATCGGGCGTGGCTTTGACGATAAAGGCGAGCATTTCATCCTTCGTCACTGGAATCGTGTTCACGTTTCCTTGAGAATTCTGCTCGCGCTTTACGTTAGGGATACCGCTACGATGCCAGAGTATTTGCACGATAGTAATTTTCTTGGCGTTTGGAACCTGCGGGAAGAATTTGTCGAGGGTGTCGGTCAGCTTTAATTTTCCTTCCTCGACGAGCTGTAAGATCATCGCGGCGGTAAACATTTTCGTGATCGAACCGATCCGGAATCTAGTCGCCGCTGTCAAAGGTTTCTTTTCGGTTCCGTTGATCTGGCTGTAACCGATGGCGCGGGTGTAAAGAATCTTGCCGTCTTTGGCGATGGTCAGGCTCCCCATCGCCTTATTCTTTTCGGCAAGCCGGTCAAAAAACTGGTCGAGTTTAGGTTTGTCCAGCGTCTGTGCGTAGCCTGCGGTGAACAACGCCAGTGTCAGTAAGGTTGCGAATGAGATTTTAATTTTCATAAGGGATTTGTCCTTTCGTGCTATGGAAGCAGGAACGCTTTGTAAGGCACTCTCTTGGACCTGTCAAGGACTTTGCGGCAAAAAGTTCTATTTGTTTTTCAGATTTTAGAAATGACGGATGGCTTTCTCAATGATGTGTTTTATCTCAGCCGCTTTGGCAATCATAGGTTTTAGCAGAAGCGGTTTTGAAGAAATGCCTTCAGATGAATTCTCGTGACACAAAAAAACGTAAAGGCCCGTCTTTATTGACGGCCTTTTTGCTGAAGGCTTCGCTACTCTCATCGTAGTGGTGAACTCACGGCCAGAGGCCTATGGATTCCACCTTCGCTGCGTCTCCTGATGGCGCAAGATAAAACTATTTATCGTCCTCTAAACTGACGCGCCTACTCAAGCGCTCGGCATCAATCGAAAACTCGCCAGCCCATTTACGAAAAGATTCAGCTCAGGAGAAGGCAAGCCGCCGGGGTTCTCTTGAACGTACATTGCCTCCGCTATAGGATTTCAAACTCGCACGGACGAAAATCAACTCTTGCCTGCTGTCGGCAAGATTCGCAGAGCGGAGAAATTTCCCTCTTCGCTAAAGTCACCTAGTCTTTCAGGAATTACTCTGACGCCCAGTTCTGTAAAGTAAATTTCGATCTTGAGGAGTCGTTGATGATGCCTTGCGTCGTCCAGAAACAATGAAAAATGCGGCGCGCGCTGCAGGCGTAGGTTGTCCAACCTGCGGATGCTTCATCATCAAGCCCTTTGGTTTCCCGGAAGCATTTCCTTCCCAGTCCTCCGCAGGTTGGACAACCTACGGTACATTTTTCGAGGAGTCTTCAAATGATAAAAGCGGCAATGCACGCCATCAGTTTAGTATTTGCGGGAGCGGCGATAGCTCTCGCGCAGGTTCCCGCGCCACAAACGCCCGCGGGACAACCATCACAAGGGCAGCAAGCGGGGAGAGGCGGTGGCCAGCAGCCAATGCCACCAGGGCCGAATCCGAATTCTCAATACCGGCTAGGACCAGATTCGCTGCCGCAGGAAGGCGTTCCGAAGGGCGAGATTCGCGGGCCGTATACGCTGCCCAGCAACGCCTATCCCGGGACTCAGCATACATATTGGGTATACCTGCCTGCGCAATACGACAAGTCAGTTCCGGCTGCATTGATGATTTATCAGGACGGTCAGGCCTTCAAGGACGAGAACGGAGATATTCGAGCACAGAACGTGATGGACAATTTGATCTACCGGCGCGAGATTCCGGTGATGATCGGAGTGTTCATCAATCCGGGACGCACGCCGGAGCAGCCGGAACCTACACCGCAGGAATGGGGTGATCGCACAACGAACCGTCCTACGGAATACAACACGCTGGATGATAAGTACGCGCGCGTTGTGACCGAAGAACTGATGCCGGCGATATACAAGGACTACAACATTTCAAAAGACCCGGAGATGCACGGAATCGGCGGCTCAAGTTCGGGCGCGATAGCGGCTTTCACTGTTGCCTGGGAGCGCCCCAATCAGTTCCGAAAGGTGCTGAGCAATGTGGGCAGTTTCACGAATATTCGGGGCGGGCACGTTTATCCTGAAAAAGTACTGGCGAGCGAGAAGAAGCCGATCCGAGTCTTTTTGTGCGACGGGCGGAACGATAATCGGGGCCTGCGCAACGGCGTTTACGACGAGAAGCGCGACTGGTTTTTCCAGAACGTTCGTTTGATGAAGGCTCTGACGCAGAAGGGTTATGACGTGAGCTATTCGTGGGGCATGAATCTGCATGGGCAAAAGTTCGGCGGCGC
>JBDSAM010000009.1:0-4290 GCA_039922135.1 Blastocatellia bacterium | reverse complement strand
CTCAAGGGAGCTATCTTCTCCGTCATTGCGTGTCAGTCCTCCAGGGTTTGAGATTCTGACACGCTTGCCACATTCAACGCTGCTTGTAAACTCAATCAGTGCTTTTGCATATGATGCGATTGCCCTGGGCTGGACTTCGGAAAATCTGCCCGATCCTCAGCTTGACATTGATTGGATGATACCTATCATTGCCTCTGGCCTCATAAAAGAAGTCTTGATCGTTGCGAATTTCGGCCTTTGCAAAACAGATACATTAGTGTCCTGTCCTCCTAAAAGAAGTCCATCAAGAAACAGATCACTGAAAACAATCTGGGGTAAAAAAGGGTGGCGGCGATGCCTGCTTTTCTCTTCGCTTAAGAAGGGAAGTGTGTTCAGCCCAATGAGGCTCGGAATCACCAACCGCGTTTATCTACTCATTAATTTGAAGTGACAGACTTGCTGCAAGCAAAAGCGCCTTGCTGTAAGTTTGGTATCTTTTTTCTGCGAATATTTGTCTCCCGACCCCTGCTGCGTTCCCCACACTCATCGTCAGTCAGGAGAAAAAATGGGAAGGATTTTTGAACATCAGGAGATCATCAATACCCAGGAAGCGAAGGGAATGAGGGCATTGCCTTCCTTGCGCGGCGTTAACGTCAGCTTTCGAGAAATCCGAGCCAAGCGAGAATTGCGCTTACAAACTCCACATCCAGTGCCCAACGGACGCGAAGCTAGTATTGGAAGCCTATCCAAGCTCAAATCGAAAGCTTCTTCTATTCCGGCTCTCACAATCACGCCGGAACTTCTGCAAATTGATCCAACGGCTGATGGTCATGCAGCTCGTCCAGCCTTTCCGCGCCTAGTGGCCGACTTTGCGGGGTTGGACGACGCCAATTGGACACCACCAGACAGTCAGATTGCTGCTGGGCCAGATAATTTGATCGCCACGGTTAATGCAATATTCGCCGTGTTCGACAAGATGGGGCGACAGCTTTTGCGGCGATCAATGTCAGACCTCTTTGCGCGTCTGGTGGAAGATGCTTTGATATTCAGTCCAAAAGTGATCTACGACCAATTTCGCGGGACGTGGCTGATGGCGGCCTGTGCGCGCAGCTTTGACGCGCAGCATTCGTGGTTTCTGCTGGCGTCTTCACAGAACAGTGATCCATTGGGGGACTGGTGGATCTGGGCGCTTGACGCAAACAGCGACAGTACCGGCAAGATCGCGCATTGGCCGGAAGGACTGGGGCTGGCGGTGGATGCCGGGCAATTGTATCTGACGGCGAACATGTTTACTGCGGTAGGCGAGTTTGCTTACGCGAAACTGCGCGTTTTGAATATCAAGGAAATGCAGACCGGCGGCGTTCTGCACGGATGGGAGTTCTGGCAATTGCGTAATACCGATGGTTCGCCGGCCTTCGGCCTGCAACCGGCGCTCAACCTGCGAGCCGCTGGCGCGCAGTATTTGCTGAATGCGACGCCTGACGGACAAGGAATGACGCAATGGACGATTACTTATCCGATGCGTCAGGCTCCAGCATTGGCGCGCCGCTTCATTTCCACAGCGGAATATCATTTAGCGCCAGACGCCAGGCAGGTTGAAAACCAGGTCGAAATCGGCATAGGTGATGCCAGACTGGTAAATGTTGTGTTCCGCCATGGGCTGTTATGGATGGCGCATACGATCGCGGCCAACTGGGGTGATGCGGCAACTACTGCCGCCATTCACTGGCTCCAGATCAACCCACGTGCTGGCTGTATTACGCAGCAGGGCGTTTACGGCACGGCCCATGATCATTATTTCTGTCCGGCAGTGATGGTGGATGGCGAAGGGAATATGCTGATGGTCTTCAATAGTGCGAACGAACACGAGCCGCCCTCGCTCCGCTTCACAGGCCGCCAAGCCACTGACGAATCTGGAATGCTGCAGGCCAGTGAAATGTTGCTGCGCAGTTCGGCTTCAGCTTCGTGCGCATGGAGCAATTTCAACGGAGCGGCAATTGCGCCGGACGACTCAGAAGTTTGGCTGATTGGGCAATATGTGGCGACCGCGAGTGATTGGCCGACCTGGATTGGCGCAGTCAGTTATGCAGAGCCGGACGATGGTGCAATTGAGCCTTACCCTAAATCTATATGCGCTTGATCCATCTTGGAGTTGATTTTTTGGGTTAAAAGACCCCTTCTGCTCAAGACTTCAATCTCGAATTTTTCGCGCAATCTGCTGTAAGCTCCCAACTACGAATTTGCTCTGCTATTATCCGCCGCATGCGAAACATTCTGCTTCTACTGGCAAAGCGTTTGCTGCTTGTGTTGCCCGTCGTGTGGGCGGTGGTGACGCTGGTGTTTCTGCTCATTCACATTGTGCCCGGCGATCCGGTGCGCAATGCGCTGGGCGACAATGCGACAGAAGCTCAGGTCAATGAACTCAAGCATAAGCTTGGACTCGACCTGCCTCTTGCCACGCAATATGGCAGTTACTGGCGCGGCGTGTTGCAAGGCGATCTCGGTGTCAGCCTGCTCAATCCAACGGACAAAGTCTTCGAAAAAATCTTCACGCGTTACCCTGCGACAATTGAACTGGCGATTGCCGGGTTAATCGTTGCCATCGCGATTGCCATCCCGCTCGGTGTAACGGCGGGGAAGAATCAAGGCAAGCTGACCGACAACATTGCGTCGGTCGCTGCGCTGCTCGGGATCAGCACGCCAGGTTTCGTATTGGGGCCGCTGATGATTTATCTGTTTGCGATCAAGCTGGACTTGTTGCCGGTATCGGGACGGTACGGATTGGAATATTTGATTCTGCCTGCGGTAACGCTGGGCACGCCGCTGGCAGCGATCCTGACGCGAATGGTCCGTTCGAGTGTGATCGAAGAACTGCACGAAGATTACGTTCGCACGGCCCGGGCAAAGGGGCTAAACGAAAGGCAAGTGCTCTACAAACACGTTTTGAAAAACGGCCTGATCCCGGTCGTGACGGTGCTCGGCTTGCAGTTCGGCGTGTTGTTGGCAGGCGCGATCATCACCGAGATGATCTTCAGTTGGCCGGGGCTGGGACGGCTGACGATTGATTCAATCAACGCGCGCGATTACCCCATGGTCCAAGGCTGCATTCTGATGATCGCGCTGACGTACATTGTCGCAAACCTGCTGACCGATTTTGCATATCGGCTGCTCGATCCGCGAATCAAAGTTGAATAACGCAAACTGCACTTATGAATCATCTAGGCAAAATCGGTTTAGTCATTATCACGGCTTTTTTTATCATCGCTATCTTCGCGCCGTTAATCGCGCCGCACAGTCCGTTTGAGCAAAAACAATTCACGGACAATGCGCGGTTCGAAGAACGATTGCGGCCGACGCGTGAGAATCCGTTCGGGATAGATGATCTTGGCCGTGACGTAATGTCGCGCGTGATTTATGGCGCGCGCATCTCGATGCAGGTAGGCGTGGCCGTGGTGTTGATCTCTGCTTTTATCGGAATGATCATCGGTTCGGTGTCGGGCTATTACGGCGGTTGGGTAGATCGGTTGCTGTCGGGGTTCCTGTTCAATGTTTTCCTGTCGTTTCCGAGCATCTTGCTGGCGATTGCGATGGTCGCATTTCTGGGTCCGAGCATTCGCAATCTGATTCTGGCGCTGTCGGTGGTAGGTTGGGTAGGTTATGCGCGGTTGATGCGCGGGCAGGTGCTTAAAGTTCGCGAACACGATTTCGCCACCGCTGCGCGCGCGCTGGGCGCGGGCGATCTGCGTATCCTCTTCCGTCATATCCTGCCGAATGCGATTCAGCCGTTGATCGTGCAGGCCAGTTTGGGCATGGCGGGCGCGGTGCTATCGGAAGCCAGCCTGAGTTTTTTGGGGCTGGGCGTTCAGCCACCGACATCAAGCTGGGGCGTGATGTTGAACGATGCACGCAGCTTCCTGCGCGTCGCGCCACACCTGCTGATCTTTCCAGGCTTGGCTGTGATGCTGACCGTACTGGCATTCAATTTCGTCGGTGATGGATTGCGCGAATGGCTCGATCCGAAACAGAACCGGCAGTAACTTTTCATCTAACGCTATGGCACTCACAGCAATCATTCTGATGTATGCCTCCTTCCTGCTGGTCGGGTGGCTGGCCGCGCGCAAAGTTAAAGATGGTACGCCTGCCGATCTGTTGTTAGCCGGGCGTTCGATGCCGGTCTGGATCGCGACGTTGACGATGACTGCGACCTGGGTGGATGGCGGCTATCTGCTCGGCACTGCTGAAGCCGCGTTCAAATCGTCATTATCGTTAGCCATTCAGGGCGGACTGTGTTTCGGCATCAGTTTGATTCTG
>JBDSAM010000008.1:0-3503 GCA_039922135.1 Blastocatellia bacterium | reverse complement strand
TTAACGGCACGCCCGATCTTAACCAGCTCAAAGACGGTGAGATTGCTCAATACACTTTTGTTCAGGAAACCGCTTACGGCGGCGTGAAAATCCCGCTTGGCACGACCGTTCGAGTAAAAAACGTTCTTAAAGACAACAAGTTTTATTTGGTCTTGGCTGACCCGTGGACACTGGGAAAGAACTTTTTGCCCGCAGACAAACCTATTACCGAAATTCAGGCCGGAGAGAATACACAGTCTTCTGGTGGCGAAGCGAGTGCTTGGCCTCGCTGGTTGCGTTGGCTGCGGCCATCCGGTGATAGCACACAACTTCTTTACGACGACACGAACGGGTTGGTCATTAACAAGGTCGGCGGCGCGTTCACGCTTTATATGACCATCGCGCTATACACAGGCATTGCGCTGGCAATTCCTTTTCTGCTTTATCAGGTCTGGGCGTTCATCGCGCCGGGACTTTACAAACACGAGAAGCGTTACGCTTGGCCGGTGATTCTGATGAGCGCGGTTTTTTTCACCCTTGGTGCAAGCTTCGCCTATAAGATCGCGTTTCCCAGGGCATGCGAATACCTGCTGGGGTTGCAGCAAGAAGGCGGGTTTCAAACGCTGATCAACGCTGAAGATTACTTCGATCTGATTATTATGATTATGATCGGGCTGGGCGTTGTCTTTCAGATTCCGACGCTCTCTTTCCTGCTGGGCCGCATTGGGCTGATCACACCCAGGATGATGATTCGGTCGTGGCGCTATGCAATCGTCATAATCTTTATCATTGCTGCTTTGCTGACACCGACGCCGGACGCATACAACATGATTATGTTCGCGACGCCGATGCTGGCATTGTATTTTCTGAGCATCGGTATCGTCTGGATCTTCGGCAAACCGCGGCAGACGGATGAAGAGTATGCCGCCAGTTCATAACAAGCCGGTTTTCCAGCGAGCGAGCCAGCTCATCGCTCACTCACCTCCTCTCTTCTCCTTCTCTTTTTCCGCAAACGGGTGCTTTAACCCGCGTTCGGCCTGATCGCGCGTGTCATAGACATTTGGACGGGCAAGCACAGCCTTGTACTGCGCGACGGCATCGTTACGGTGCCCAGCCAGATCGTAAACCTGTGCAGCGCGTAATAACGCCAGCGTCGCCAGCCCGGCATCCGCACCATTCGATTTCGGCACTGCCAGGAAATGTTCTGCTGCGCGGACATGATCTTTGTTGAGCGCCAATGCTTCCGCGTATTGGTAGTGCACGAGATCAACCGCTGCCGCTGCCGCCGAATCTTTCACTAATTCTTCAAACGCGGCATAAGCGTCTTTCGCGCGATTTAGCGTGACCAGGGTTGAAGCGGTTTCCATCTTCAGCAGATAACTGCGCGGATACTTTGCGCTGAGTTCTTGCAGAATCGTCAATGCGTCGTTGTATCGCTTTTCGTTTTGATAGATGGCCAATAATCCCACGCGCGCATCGTCCGCAGTGGCGGCATCTTTGGCGATGATCGTTTGCAATCGCTCAATGCCGCGCTTCTTGTTGCCACGGACGCCAGCGATGGTGGCCAGGGCTTTGTACATAAATGGCAGGTTGCCAGCGATGTAATCGTACATGCCAACTGACAGGTAGGCGTCGTAATAATATGGTTTGAGCTTCAAGACCTTCTCGTGCGCGTCCACGCTGCGCGAACCGTTGCGCATGGCCGCAAAAAATTTGCGCGCCACCGAAGCTTCGTACGCCGCCATCACGCCGTAATAAGCGCCCAGGAAATACTGTGCGTCGGCGTCGTTCTTGTTGTGGGCGACCAGAACCAAGGCTTTTGTTTTTGCCTGTGCCATGCGGTCGCGAAAGGCGCGATCCACAACCGGATCAACCTGGTCGCCTTCAGTATCTTCTTTGGCCTTCTCGGCCCCGGCATAAAAGCTGGAATCGTCACGGTACAGGCTGGTCTGTAGGCGGCGGCTCTTGTTCAAATGTTCTAGCCAGATCACCGTTGCCAGATAAATGTCTCCGGCTGGGTGTTGCGGCTGCAGCTTTTTGATCTGCTCAAACTTCGCGCGCGCCGCGTTGTAATCAATGTTGTAGAGTGCCGCATTTCCCGCGCGCCGAAGCTCAACTACATCGGGCATCAACGCAGCATTAAGCACAGAATTGGGCGATGCCGCGACAGTGCTGCCCAAGCTGCCCGTGTTTGTAGACGGCGTTTGACCGAAAGCCGCTACTGGCAGGCAAAGCGCAAAGACAATCGCTGCCTGCGTCAATAAGGTTTGCCAGCCCCGCACCCGTCCGGCGATTTGCGTGCTGCCAGCGCTAATCGTTCGCGCTACATTGTGCAGATTGGCAGGCGTCATAAAGCTCGCCGCGTAATAAACCGTCAGAGCGCCGCTTTCGGCATAAGACCAGATTCGATTTATATTCATGCAACTCCTTCTCAAAACTTCCATCCCTTGTCCATCATTGAGTCACAGACTTCGGGGGCATAGATTCGCAAAGCATTTGGCACAATCTCAAAGTCCATTGGCAGCTTGCCAACGATGTCTCCGTCCAATTGCACGGGCGCGTCATCATTTGAATTAGCCATCGCCGCCCCCGTTTCCTGGTACACCACACTTCGCCTGAGCGTGTGAGTGCCGGTAATGCTTAAAAATGCATTGCCCAACCATGCCAGCCTGCTGCGCGCGTTAAAAACGCAGACCCTCAACTTGTCATCATCTATCCGCGCGCCCGGAGCCAGCCTGAACATGCTGGCGTAATGAGAGGCGTTGGAGATCACGGCAAACGTGCTTTCGTGCCGTTGCCCATTGAAGCTGAGCGAGAACGGCGTCAGTGGCATTCGCGCCAAAAAATCTAGGCCGGCCGCCAGGTAAGCGCCTTGTCCAGCGAACTTCTTCAATTCCAAATCCACCTTTCCGACAATGGCGGCATCCAGCCCAATGCCAGCCATCAGCAGAAAGTAACGCTGCCATCCGATTTCGGGTTTCGCCGCGCGGCCCACGCTGATTGTGCGAATGCTGTCGTTGGCGATCAATCTGGCCAGTGCGTCCATATTTCGCGTCAATCGCAATTCTTTCGCCAACACATTAGCCGTTCCGCCAGGCCACACGGCTAGAGCCGCTTCACTGCCAACCAATGATTGCGCGACCTCATTGATTGTGCCGTCACCGCCACAGACAACAATGATTGATATGCCGTCCGTGATCGCTTGCCGCGCGATGAGCGTTGCGTGTCCGGCGTAAGCCGTTGGCCGCAAGGACACAATTATCCCATGTTGGCGCAGCGTTACGCGCAATCGTTCGACCTGCTTCAAGTCGCGCCGCACAGCGCCTGCGGTTGGGTTGTAGATTAGTAAAGCTCGTTTCAATTTCGTGATCATCTCTTCGCTAGGGTTCAAGTTGCTGCAGGGCCGATAGCAATACAGCAACCACCGCGCCAATCACTTTTTGCTGTCAGCAAAGAAGTTCGCTTCGAAGCCATTGAATAACATCGCAACCTGTACCTGACAGGCGACAGAATTTGCCGACACC
>JBDSAM010000007.1:0-13584 GCA_039922135.1 Blastocatellia bacterium | reverse complement strand
ACCTTGGGCCAAGCTCTGACCAAAGGGAGGTAGGCGATGGAACTATTGACGTGGCTGACGGTGATTTATCTGGTCGTGCTGGTCGCAACGCTGGCGGTTGGGCTGATTCTGATTTTGCTTGCGCTACGCGGTATCGGCGGCAAACTTGCGAAGATCGGCGCAGGGCTGAAGCTTGTCGAGTCACACACAGCTCCGCTCAATGCCAGTGTCGAGGCGTTGAACAATGGGCTGGGAACGTTGGCCGGCGGTTTGCAGGTCGCCGAAAATAGCTTCGCCTCTGCCAACGAGCATTTTCAGGAAGCGCTCGACAGCGTGGCGGCTATTACGCAATAAGCCAAAGTAGGAGAAGGGCGATGGAAACTTACAACGAGTCAGCCGTTCAAACAGTCTGGTGGATTGGCCTGATTTTGGCGCTGATTGTGACGGTGATTGATGTCGCGCTGGTGATCCGCGTGATTCGCGCGGCGCGCAAGATTGACGGGCTGGCTGACCGCACGTTGACGGCGGCGGGCGGAATTGCAGGGAACACGGCGGCGATTAGCAAGCTAGGCGCAACGCTTCATGTCGCAAGCGCGCTGGTGGAAAAGGCGAGACCGATTGTGAATGTCGCCGGATCAATCGAGAAGAAGCTGGCGGCTGTTTCGTCGTTCTTTGCCAGAAGATGACTCAGGAAGAAGGAGGGTATAAGGTATGGACAAGGTTCTGTTGCTGACAATTTTTACCGTACTGGCCGGCGCGGTATTGCTCGTCGCGCTGGGCATCGGGCTGCATCTTATTGCCAAAGGGCTGGAAAGCATTGGCGGCAGCCTGGACAAAATTGCGATGGGCGTGCGCGCCATTGAAGTCGAAACCTCGCCGTTGCCCACCAAACTTGACGGCATTAACAATTCGCTGGCACCGGTGGTCGGCGGGTTTGAAGCTGTCGGTGCAAGTTTAACCAGCGCCGATCAGCACCTGGGCAAAGTTGCTGGCGTGCTGGGAATCAAGTGAGAAACATAAATCATGAAAATAGGAATTAGCGGAAAAGGCGGTTCAGGCAAGACGACAATTTCAGCGACCTTGGCTCGCGTCTTTGCGCGGCAGGGATTCCCGGTACTGGCGATTGACGGCGACCCGAATCCGAATCTAGGCATGGCGTTGGGCTTGAAGCCTGAAACGCTTGAAGAAATGAAATCCATCCCGCGCGGCATTGCCGAACGCACGACCGATGCGGACGGCAAGATGCGGTTGGAGTTGAAATATTCAGTTGAAGAAATCGCCGCGCTGCACGGCATCGCCGCGCCTGATGGTGTTCGCCTGCTGGTTGGGACGAAAGTGGAAAATCCCGGCGCGGGCTGACTGTGCTCTGCTCATGCTGCCGTGCGCAGCATTATGGGCGAGATCGTTTCCGAATCTGAGGACATCACGGTGATGGATATGGAAGCTTCGATTGAGCATCTGAGTCGCGGCACTGTCCGTCACGTTGATGCGCTTCTGGTCGTCACCGAGCCGTATTACCGCTCGCTGGAAACCGCGCGGCGCACCGTGCCGTTGGCGCGGGGCTTAGGGATTAACAACATCTTTGCTGTCGCCAACAAACTTCGCAGCGCTGAGGACGAACAGGCCGTCAAAGGGTTCTGCGCCAACCACGACATGGAAATCATTGCGACGATTCCATTTGATCAAAGCGTCACGCAGGCTGATCTGATAGGCCGGTCGCTGATTGATTTCAACCCCGATTCTTCGGTCGTCGCGGAAGTCACAAAGCTGGCGGCACGCTTGCGCCAGCAAGTGCAGAACAACAGTTCATCCGCTCCTAAAACATTGACCAAGCCGAATTGCTAGCTGGAGGAGACTTCTATGTTAGAGGGAACGATTTCACTGGCCGGAAACCCGGCGGACGACAACGTCGCACCTCAGGTCAAACCAGAAACGAAACCTAAGGAACTTTCCTTCGGCCCTTTGAAAACGATTCACGTCTTTTGGCTGGCGGGAATGAGTTGCGATGGCTGCACGATTGCCGTAGCAGGCGCGACCAATCCGCCGCTCGAAAATCTGCTGGCCGGCACGATTCCCGGTTTGCCGCAGGTGATTTTGCATCATCCGGTTTTGGCGGTCGAAGCGGGCAAGGAATTTGTCGCCAACTTTTACAAGGCGGAACGCGGCGAACTGGACGCGCCATACGTGGTTTGTTACGAAGGTTCAATCGCTGATGAAACAATCGCGGCGGCGACCGGCGGATATTGGTCGGCACTCGGTTCGGAACATTTGGGCGGCGACAAACATCGTCCGATACCAACTACCGAATGGCTCAAACGGCTGTCGCCGGGCGCGGCGGCGGTGATTGCCGTCGGAACCTGCGCGACATGGGGCGGAATACCCGCCGCCGCCGGAAATCCGACCAACGCGATGGGCGTGATGGATTTCCTGGGCAAAGATTATCGCGGCACCGCCGGTTTGCCGGTGATCAATATTCCAGGCTGTTCGCCCGTCGGCGACAACTTCACCGAAACGGTCGGGATGATTTTGCTCTTCCTGCAAGGCATCGGCCCGCTGCCAGAATTTGACACGCTCGGTCGTCCGGCGTGGCTTTTCAACGACACCGTGCATACCAAATGCGTGCGCGGCGGCTACTATGAAGAAGGTAATTTCGCCACCGAGTACGGCAGTGAAAAATGCCTGGTTGAAATCGGCTGCTGGGGGCCGGTCGTGCAGTGCAATATCACCTCGCGCGGCGCAATCAACCATATGGGCGGCTGTATGAATACGGGCGGCGTTTGCATCGGCTGCACGATGCCTGGATTTCCCGACAAATTCGCGCCGTTTTACCAAATGCCGCCGGGTTCAACTGTTTCGAGCAACGCCGTGAAGACTTACAGCGCGGTCATCAGACGACTTCGGCGAATGACAATGAAATATCAAAATATGGAGGCGCGCTGGGAAGATACGGGCGAGGTTCCAAGCGGCTGGGGCGCATTTCAAAAACCATCGCTGGTCAATCAAGCGATGCACTACCTTTATCAGAAAATGCAGTTTGCCGGATCAACCAGACCGGGTGATGTGGTTGGACCGGGTTCGCTAAAGGCGAAAGGTAAAGATACGACGGAAGTCAAAGCATAAAAGTCGCGGAAGCTTAGGTCACAACCGTCTGCGGTAGTGGGCGGTTTGAATCGATGAGTTAAGAGTTTAACTAAGCCGTCTGCTGCCGCGGATGGTTAAAAAACAAAACAAATTATGTGCTTCAAAAATTTACCGATTGAGTTCGACGCGCAGGGAAAACCCTTTTTGAAAGGCGGAATTCGCAACCCGTATTCGACAAAAAACGCGATCACTTCGGTTGGCGAGGTGAAGCAAATGTCTTACGACACAGTACGCGAACTGCTGGCGCGCAACGGCTATATTAAAGACGTTGATTTCGATCCGGTTACGCGCGTCGCCGGTGCGCTCGCCTTTCATGGCGTAGCGGATTTGCAAAACCGCAAATTTATCGAAGCGCGTTCGATGGCGACTTTGTTTCGCGGCTACGAAATTATTATGCAGGGGCGCGACCCGCGCGATGCGATCTTCATCACCAGCCGCGCTTGCGGCGTGTGCGGCGGCGTGCATTCGTCGTGCGCCGCGCTGGGCATCGAGATGGCTTTCGGCATCACGCCGCCGCCGCTTGGTATCATCGTGCGAAATCTATTGCTCTCGCTCGAATTTCTTTACGACAATCCCTTGCATCTTTTCCTGCTCGCCGGCCCCGACTATTCGGAACTGATCGTTAAAGCGACGACTCCGAGTTTGTGGGATAAAGCCGTCAAGACCGCTGCTCCGAACGCCGAACATCACGGCTATGCGACCATCGGTGATTTGATGCGCGACATGAACCCGCTGTCAGGCCATCTCTACCTTGAAGCATTGCATATGACGCGTGTGGCGCGTGAGGCTTACGTCGTCATCGGCGGTAAATATCCTCATCCCGAAACGCTCGTGCCGGGCGGTGTCAGTACAACCGTCACCTTGCAAACCTTCAATGAAATTTACACGCGACTGCATCAATTTTTCGATTACGCGAAAAAAGTGGTGACGATTTGGGATGACTTGACCGACTTTTTCTATGACGCAAATCCCGCATATCGGCAAAACGGAATGCGGGCGGCAAATATGGTTGATTTCGGCATTTGGGACGACCCTGATACTTACGACGCGACCTACGAAAACTGCAACGAATGGGGCAATAAAAGATGGGCAACACCAGGCGCGGTGATCGGTGGCGAACTCGTCACGACTGATTTGCAAAACATCAATTTGGGCATCGAAGAATTCATTGACCATTCGTTTTACGATGAATGGTCAGATGGTAACGGGATGAAACATCCGAACGACCCGAAAGGCGCCCCGCTCTCGCCATATCATCCCTGGAACAAGCAGACGCTGCCGCGCCCGGCGGGACAAAACTGGCGCGAAAAATATACCTGGGCAACATCGCCACGCTGGGACCGGCAGGTGTTTGAAGCCGGTTCTTACGCCCGCGTCTGGAACACCGCCGCCGCGCAGAAACTTCGCCCGAACCCGTTTATCGAATCAACAGGAACGAGTTTGAAAATGCTTCTGCCGAAAGCGGCAAAACCGGAGATGAATATCGAATGGAAGATTCCCACCGATTGGAACACCTTCGAGCGTAACAAAGCGCGGGCTTATGGCGTGGCCTTTACGGCAATGGTCGCCATGAACGATTGGATGAAAGGTCTCGACCTTTTGAAAAAAGGCGAAACAAAGGTCAGCACCGACTTTGAGATTCCGAAAACCAACCGCATCGGTGTCGGCTTTTGGGGCGCTGGACGCGGTTTTCTCTCGCACCATATGGAACTCGATAAAGGTCTTGTCACCAACTACCAAATCGTCACGCCTTCAACCATCAACGCCTCGCCGATGGACGCCTGGGACAAGCACGGCCCCTATGAGGAAGCCATGCTGAACACGCCGATCCTGGAAGAATTCGACAAGGCAGAAGATTACAAAGGCATTGACCTGTTGCGGACATTGCGCAGCTTCGACCCATGCATGCCGTGCACGACCCATATTTATGCAGGCGAGCACACGGTGGTCAGAGAGGTCAACACTTGTGCTTGTGGCGTGGATGGTTGATGGAATGAAAGTTCTGATCGCAGGCGTTGGCCATCCCAATTTGAAAGACCTGTCATTTGGCCAGGTGCTGTTGCAACATTTGCAAACCCAGCCCTGGCCTGATTTCGTTGAGCTTGAAAATCTGAGTTTTGGCGCGATTGCCGTGTTGCAGTGGTTCGAGGATGCACCGGGTAAATATGCCCGCGTCGTGTTCATCACAGCGGCAGAACGCGACCGCGCGCCGGGGACATTGGAAACACACATCTGGCGGTTTCTTCCACTGGATGCTGAGAAGGTGCAAGACGCTGTCGCCGAATCCGTCACCGGCATCATCGGCATTGATAATTTGCTATTGATTCTGCAGCAATTCAACGCCCTGCCTGCGGAGGTCGAAATCATTGAAATCGAGCCGGTTGATTCAAGCATCGGCTTTGAATGCAGCCCCGAAATCACAGCGCGTTTTGATGAGTTCAGCAAACTTGTCAGAGCCAAGGCGACGGTGCAAGTAGCAACTAAAAATGAGTGAACCGATCACGGAAGCTGCCGCAGAAACAACCGCTTTCGACCAATTAAATATCCTGCTCGAATCCATCGAACAGCATCCGGAAGAGGCCGTTCGCAATCACGTTCGGGCGCTGGTTTATACGCTGCTCGACCTGCATCACGGCGCGCTCAGGCGCATAATCGAAATCATTTCTGCACAACCGACAGGCGAAAACATCTTGCAGGATTTAAGCAAGGATGACCTTGTACAAGCCGTGTTGTTAGTACACGAATTGATGGCGCAACCGCTTGAGGCCCGCATCGAAAACGCGCTTGAAATTGCCCGCGAACAACTGAAAATTTACGGCGCTGATGTCGAACTCGTCGAAGTCAAAAATGGAGTCGCCAGACTAAAACTTTCCGGCGGCGCGTCAACCGCGAATGTTTCGACCTCCATTCTCAAAGCCGAAATCGAGCATGCTTTGCACGAATACACGCCCGATTTGCTTAACGTCGAATACGAAGATCTGATTGCCGCAGCCAAGCCGCAAAAACTCGTGCAGATCGCGCCAAAGCCCGCGCCGCTGAAATCGAAAGGCAATCTGATTCCGGTCATTCGCACAAACGAAGTTCCGGAGAATAATCTGCGCGTGATTGAAATCGGCGACATCAATCTGTTGGTGTGCAATGTCGCCGGGACGTTTTATGCTTTTCGCAACCGCTGCGCGCATCGCGGGCTATCGCTGGAAAAAGGAATGCTGGAAGGCCCGGTGCTGACCTGTCCTTGGCACGGTTATCAATTCGATCTGCGACAGGGCGGGCGATGTTTAACTGACCCGGCGCTACGGCTTGACGCGCTGCCCATCGCGGTCGAAAACGAAGTCGTCCGAGTCGCTTTGCAACCGGAGGCGAGCAATGTCAATCAATCAAACTGATCCTGAAAAACCCGACATCTTCTGGCAGGACGAAATCCTTCAGGTGATGTACTGGATGCGCGGCGAGGGCTTCGGCGAACAACTCACCGTTGCCGAACTGCGTAAGTTTCTGGACGCGCCCGAACAGACGCTGGAAACGAATCTGCGGCAATTGCTGGCGAACGGGTTGGTGACCTTCGGTGCGGTTGAAAGGTATCTGCTCACTGACATGGGCGTGCGCGAAGGCGGGCGGCGCTTTGCCGACGAGTTCGAAGGGCTGCTGCAACAGGGGCATTACGAATGCAACGATCCCGATTGCGACTGTCACAGCGCGGAATTCGCCGGAGCCTGCAAGGCGCATGAGCACCAGCATTCCCACGATCCCTCTCACGCACATTGAATACTCCTGAACAAATTAGCCGGAGGTGGTACCTGTGAACTCGCCTGAATCACCGCAGCGAACCCGCCTTTGGGTCGCTCGTGGCTTCACTGTGGTGGAAGACGTTGTCTATGTCGGCCTCGGACTGCTGCTGGCCGGGAGTTCGCTCATTCTGTTAGTCAGTGGCCTGATCAGCTTCGGGCACAATCTGATGGCCGGATCATTCGCGACGAACATCGTCTCTTTGCTGGATCGCATCCTGCTGATTTTGCTGGTGGTGGAATTGTTGTACACCGTTCAAGTTTCATTCCGGGAGCATAGTCTCGTTCCAGAACCGTTTCTGCTGATTGGGTTGATTGCTGCGATCCGGCGGATACTGGTTTTGACTGCGGAATTGGCACAAGTCCACGATAAACCCGAAGAGGTGTTTCGGAATTTCATCGTCGAACTCGTCGTGCTCACGTTCATGATCATCACCTTGGTCATCGCGTTGGTGCTGTTGCGAAGACGAGGGGAGAAGGTGGCTGCCGACCGCACAACCTGAACGCAAATTGGAGCCGCAATATAGGTGGGTGCGCCCGCGAGGACGCGGGCGCACCCACTAATTTCTCAATGGAGCTTCACCTGTGCAGATCAAAAGCCTGAGATTGATATTCATGCTGTCGGCAATGTGGACAGCGACAACACCCTGCCAATCTTTCACTTCATCCAATGGTCAGGCCCGGAAAGAAGGGCAAATGCCCGAGATCAAACGCAACAAGCCGATTGTCAGAGAACTGAAAGGCGGCGAAGCGCACGATTATCAAATCAAACTCAAGCACGGCGAGTACGCGCATCTGGTAGTTGAGCAGCGCAATATAGACGTGATCGTCGGCGTCTTTGATGCCGCCGGTAAATCACTTGGCGAATACGACAGCCCGACGGGATTGAGCGGAACCGAACAGGTTCGCTTTATCGCTGACGCAGCCGGGAAATATCGAATCGTCGCGCGTGCGCTGAAAACTGAAGCCTACGGCGGTAGCTATGAAGTGAAAATCGCCGAGATTCGCAAAGCAACGGAGCGGGACAAACGCATTCTTGCCGCAGTCAAAGCGCAGATGCTGGGCGATGAATTGCGCGCGAAAGATGCAACGCGCCGCCAATCGCTGGAACAGTACGCGCGGGCGCTCGAACTTTGGCGCGTCGCCCATGATCTCGCGGGTGAAGCGAGCACACTGCGCGCCCTCGGCTTCGCTTACGTCCGCCTCGGCGATGATCAGCGGGCGTATCAACATTTCAATCAATCGCTGACTATCTGGGGCAAGATCGGCGACCGCCGCTCGGCGGCCTACATTCACATGATCTTCGCCACCATTCACACGCGGCAAGGGCGTCACGAACAGGCGGCGAAGGAAAGATTGTCGGCTTTGCCATTGTGGCGCGCTCTGGGCGATCAGATCGAAGAAGCTTCTACTTTAGCTGTGATTGGTCTGAGCTATGCGCGGCTGGGGAATAAAGAGAGCGCGTACGATTACTGCCGGGAATCGCTGGCGCTCGGCCGCGCTACCGGCAATCGCTCGCTTCAGGCCAACTCGCTCTTCTGGTTCGGCGGAGTCTGCGAACTGCTTGGCGAAACAGAGCAGGCGCGCGATTATTTCCAGCAATCGCTGGCGCTCTGGCGCGAGATGGGACGGCGCAGCCAGGAAGCCGAGCTGATGAAGCGTATCGAGAAGCTGAAACAGTAATTGCGAAGTTGTGACAGGTCTCTCAAGCAAAAGGATTGGCCGGGAATCTGAATGATTAAAAGCCCCGCTAGATTACTCGTCTTTTTATTCATCCTCTTTATTCAGGCTCTCGCGCAAACCGGACAGCCCCGTCCTGGCGGCAGCGTTGTCATCACCGTCAACACCGATCCCGGCGGGTTGAATCCCGCGATCACGACGCAGGGCATGGTGCATCTGGTGTGCGGATCGATCTTCAGTGGGCTGGTCAGCCTTGATTTCAATCTGAAGCCCGTGCCTGATTTGGCGGAGAGTTGGGAAGTTTCCCCCGACGGCCAACGTTATGTGTTCCATCTTGCGCCGAACGCAACCTTTCACGATGGCCGACCGGTCACGTCGGCGGATGTCAAATTCACCTTCGAGCAACTGCTGCTCAAATATCACTCGCGCACGCGCACTTCGATAGGCGACAAGCTGCGGGCGATCACGACGCCTGATGCGCAGACAGTCGTCTTTGAATTCAACGCACCTTACGCCGCCTTCCTGCAACTGGTTGATGTCGCCAATGCGCCGGTCATGCCGCGTCATCTGTACGAGAACACCGATCCGCTCACGAATGCGCACAACACAAATCCTATCGGCTGCGGTCCATTCAAATTCGAGAAATGGGCAAAGGGCGACTCTGTCTCGCTCAAACGCAACGAGAGTTACTTCAAAACCGGCAAGCCCTACCTTGACCGCGTGGTCTTCAAAGTGATGCCGAGCACCGCCAATGCCGCCATCGCGTTCGAAAAAGGCGAAGCCGATTACCTGATGAATCCTTCGCCACTCGACATTGCGCGGCTGCGGCAGCGACCAGACATCACCATTACCGATAAAGGCCGCGAAGCTTACGCGACCGTCGAAACGATGGTTCCGAATCTGACGCGCGCACCGCTATCCGACCTAAAAGTCCGCCAAGCCATCGCGCACGCCATTGACCTGCAGTTCATCGTAGACAAGATCAATTTCGGCCAGGCCAGAGCCGCAACCGGGCCAATCTCCAGTTTGCTGGCGTGGGCTTACAATCCGAACGTCACGAGGTATGACCGTGACATCGCGCTCGCCAACCGATTGCTGGACGAAGCAGGATACAAGCGTGGCGCGGATGGCACGCGCTTTCACCTCAAAACGCTTTTGGCTTCAGGCTGGGCGAAAACCGCCGAAGCGCTGCGCGATCAACTGCGCGAAGCCGGCGTTGTGCTCGACCTGCAACTGCTGGAATTCAGCGCGATGGTCGAACAGACCTATATCAAGAAAGACTTCGACCTCAGCTTCAGCAGCTTCGAGAACGGCCCGGATCCCGACATCGGCGTCAAACGCACGGTCATTTCGTCAAACATCGGCCCGATTCCATTTTCCAACGGCGCTGGCTATCGCAATCCGCGAGTGGATGCGTTGTTCATTCAGGCTTCGTCAACACTCGATCAGCAAGAGCGCGCAAAGCTGTATTTCGAAGCCCAGGATATTTTGACGAAGGAACTGCCGTACTTCTGGCTGTACGAGCCGCGCTCGTCTGCGGCCTATCACGCGGCGCTGCGCGGGGTGTTCGAGTGGAGCGCGAAATCGAATGTGCAGTTTGCGCGGGATGCGTGGTGGGTCGAAGGCAAAAGGCCGGACCGCGCAATAAACAACGGTCAAGGGAAACGCCTGATGTTTTGGCTCATTCCGGTAATGGGGGTGCTGATTGTTCTGGCCGTGATGCTGCGAAGGCGAAGAAAGCGCAACTCGTAATCATCAGCGAATGTCACTCATCTTCGGACTGAGCAAGCGATTCAGTTCATCGCCTGCCACATTGATTGCGATCAGCAGCAGTGAAATTGCCAGAACCGGAAACACCACCATCCACCAAGCATCGCGCATGAAGTGCTGCCCGTTGTGCAACAGGTAACCCCAAGTCATCCTGCTCTGATCGCCCAAGCCGAGAAACTCCAATCCTGCTTCAAGCAGAATCACCCCGCCAACTCTGACGACAGTATTGGTGATGAGCAGCGGCCATAGATGCGGAAAAATCTCGCGCCTTAGGATTCTGGCGTGGCTTGAACCGAGTGCGCGGGCGGCAAGGACGAAATCGCGTTGTTTGATCGCCAATGTTTCCGCCCGGATCAGTCGCGCAGTGATCGGCCAAAAGGTGAGACTGAGAAGCACAATCAGATTTGTGAATGACGAACCGAAGATAGCGACGATTACCAAAGCCAGAAAGAATCTGGGCGGTGTCAGGAAAAGCTCCGTGAATCGCATCAGCACATCGTCCAGCCATCCACCCGCATAACCCGCAATCATACCGATGCCTGCCCCGATCAAGCAGCTCAGCACAGCGACCGTCAAACCGATCATCATCGAATTTCGCGCGCCGTGAACGACGCCGCTGAGAATATCTCGCCCCAAATCATCCGTGCCGAACGGAAACTTCAGCGACGGCGGTTGTAGTGTTAAGGAAGATGTCTTCATAGGGTCGGACAACGCGATGTTATCGGCAAATATGGCGACGACCAGATAGGTCGCCAGCACCAGCAAACACACCATCGCCACGCGGCCTCGTTTGAAGTCGCCCATACCTGATTGCCCTGACTGCCTTGTTTTGATGATTGCCTCACTCATCATCACTCACTCATCAGGCCGGGTTGTCATTGAATCTGATTTGACCGCCAATACGCGGATCGAGCAGTGCGTAGGCCAGATCGGTAACCAGGTTTGCTGCAACCACCCCGATGGAGACCAGCAGCGCCAGCCCTAAGAGCACCGGATAATCGCGCAATTCAATAGCGTCAATCATCAGCCGCCCAAGCCCCGGCCACGCGAAGACCGTTTCGACCAGCACCGCGCCGCTCAGCATCATTCCGCATTCGGTGCCGATAATCGTGATGATCGGCAGCAGCGCATTGCGCAGCGCGTGTTTATAAACGACGCGGCTTTCGCTCAAACCTCGGGCGCGCGCAGCAGTGATGAAGTCTTCGTCAAGCACCTGTACCATCTGCGTCCGCGTCAGCCGCACGATCAGAGCCATCTGCACAAAAGCCAGCGTCAATGCGGGTAATGCCAGATGGCGAATGACATCAAACACTCGCGCCAGGCCCGTGAGTTCCTGCCCGGCTGAAACCATCCCCTGCGCCGGAAACAGATTGAACCAGAGCGCAAAAACAATCAGCGCCGCCTGCCCCAGACAGAACGAAGGAATCGCGTCGGATACGGCGGCAAAGGCTGTCACGGCGCGGTCGAACAATGTGTTCCGCCGCCTGGCTGCTTCAACGCCCAGCAAGACTCCGCCGGTGGAGGAGATCAGCAGCGCGGTCATCATCAACAGCAGCGTCGCCGGCATACGACCGAGCACCAGCTTCAGTACCGGCTGCTGATAGGCCAGCGAAAACCCGAAATCGCCGCGCGCCATGTTCAGCAGGTAATGCCAGAGTTGCAGGGGTAGCGGCTGATCCAGTCCAAACTTTGTTCTGATAAACGCGAAATATTGTGGATCGCCGCTCTGACCGGCCAGCAAATACGCTGGGTCGCCGGGCGCAAGGTGGATCAGCGTAAAGTTGAGTGCGATGAGCAACAGAATCAGCCCGGCGGCTTGCAGAATTCTGCGGGCTATGAATCGAATGTAGCGGTGATCGAGGAAACTCATCCTTGTAGGTCGGGCGTAGTCTGTTTCAGTGTTTCGATTAGTGAAAGGACGCGTTCGACCGCCATCGTTACTGCGCGTTTAACTGCCGGATCTAGGTGCTCGACCGGCTCTTCAAGACAAGCGGGCTGGCAGCCGACGATGAAAACCTGCGGCGGGCAGACATTAAGAGCGCGCGCCAGCATCAGCACTTTCGACGGCTCAGCGTAATGGGCATCCACCATCGACTGGTGCAATCGTATGGCGTCCTCTTGTGTTGTGATTGAGCCACCGGCGTCCGGCGTGATTGGTTCAAGCACGAATAGTGTCCCTGGCGTCACGCCTTTGTCCACGGCGTCAGCCACGATCAGCGCGTCATAACCATTCATCAGTTCTTGCACAAGTGCGATTCCGGCAATGCCTGCTTCGTAAAGATCAACACCGTCCGGGATTCTGTCATCTTTCAACAAAGCCTCAATGACTCTGATGCCGAAACCGTCGTCGCCGCGCAACACATTGCCGACTCCAGCTACAAGAATTTTCATCGTCTGGGTTCCGGCTTTAAAATTCATTCGGAAAATTCGCAAGAGTTATAGGCTCACAAATGCCCATGCCTACCGAAATTCCTATGCGAGACTGACTCTCCATAGGCATTATTTACGCGACATTCAGCGACCAGCGCCGAGTTGCGCATACGCCGCTGGATGAATGCTGAGCAGCCGCGGCCGCAGATCGTGCCATTACAGGTTTTCGATAAGGATCAGGCAACAAATTATGCAAAACATTTGTTTCATCATGAGATTTCAAATCATTCAGATGATTACACGATTCCTGCCGACATGCCCAAAGCCGCTGGGCGCTCTTCGGCTTTGCGTTGCCGGTATCTACTGGCGCGATAGACAGCCAACGGATCAATTGCGCCTCCGGCGCGTTGCCGTGCTTTGGCAATGATTGGGGCGACATCCGCGTTAAAAGCATGCTTCAACGTGGCCAGCGTACGGATGGCGTCGCACTTCTGCTGCGCTTGGCTGAGCGCCGCGCGATCCACCAGATGAGCCTGCACGTATGCGCGTTGCAGTTCGACCGCGCTCAGCATCAAGGATTCAATCGGGTCGGTAACGTTGTGCGACTGGTCAAGCATATATGCCGGATGAAAATCCAATACGCCTTCCAGTTCCGCATCTACCAGTTCATTGAAGATCAAAAAGAGCTGGAATGGTTTGATTGAACCCGCATCCAGATCGTCGTCGCCGTATTTGCTGTCATTGAAATGAAAGCCTGCCAGCTTGCCGAACTGAATCAGGCGGGCAACGATCATCTCGATGTTGACGTTGGGTGCGTGATGGCCCAGGTCAACCAGGCACTGCGCTTTCGGCCCCAGTT
>JBDSAM010000006.1:0-9862 GCA_039922135.1 Blastocatellia bacterium | reverse complement strand
CGGAACCGCATGTCCGGTGGTGTGGGAGGACGGGAGCCGTGAGGCTCTCTCTTACACGATGGCTTTGACATTTGATCAGTATGGTCATTGCAACTTACGCGTTGCCGCTTCAATCTGCGCTGACATCGCGTCAATGGTCTTGCTGATGATGCCAACTTGGTCGGTCGCTTCCGCCCAATTCTTCTGTTCTAACGCCTCGCGTACGCCGGGCAGCGTCTTTACTCCATAGCCGGTATAAAAACCCGGTGCATAAATTTGGTGTTTATACCATTCGCGGCGCGGAAGCCCGGCTTCGGACAGCAGTGCTCTTTCGGATTGATAAAGCAGCTTGTTCAATTCTTTGATGTCGGTAGGCAGCGCGTTCGTGCGGCCCGTGGTAATGATGGCACGAATCGCACGATCATAACCGTCAGCGGACTGCCTGAGCTTCCCAACTGATTTCTGCAACGGCGCAAGATCAACATTCTGTTTTGGAAGCTTGCCGATTTCGTCAACATAATTCCCCACTGTCTCAGCAAAGTTGGTGAACTCGAACGGTAGGATCTGCGCGTCGGCCAACCGCATCGTCGCCTTTCCAGCCGCTTGAACCAATGTACGGCCGTATTCGAACGTCGTATCCGAAAAACGCGTATACCAGGCAAACGAATCATAAATCGAATGGTAAATGCCGCCGCCACCTTCACCGCCAAATCCAACGTTTAATGACGCGATGCCCAGATGATCTAAAAACGCCGTGTAATCCGAACCGGAGCCAAGCGCTGCAATCCGCAGATCTGCGCGATGTTCTTCTTCATTGCCTCCCTGTCTGCCTCTGCGTGTTCGCATCACATCCCACAACGTACCTTTGCCTTTTGGATCGTTCACTGTGCGTGCCACATCATTGATAAATCGTTCTAGCGTGTGTGAGCCGCTGACACCGAATGACCCTTTGCCGGTGCTGTCAGAGTTGATATAGGCGACAGCTTTTTGCTTTAACTCTTCCGCGTGCTGCTCGACCCATTCGGTTGAACCTAAAAGTCCCGGCTCTTCGCCATCCCAGGCACAGAAGACAATCGTGCGTTTCGGACGCCAGCCCTGTTTTAGAAGTTCACCAAACGAGCGAGCTTCTTCAAGCACTGTCGCCATTCCGCTAATCGGATCGTCAGCGCCATTTACCCAGGCATCGTGATGGTTACCGCGAATAATCCATTCATCGGGATACGTGCTGCCCTTAATGTGAGCGACAACATCGTATATTGTGCGCAGGCTCCAATCCGAAACGACTTTAAGTCGAACCGTCGCCGGACCAGGGCCGACGTGATACGTGATTGGCAACGCGCCACGCCAATTCTCCGGCACGACTTGTCCGCCGATTGTTTTGAGCAACGGCAGCGCATCCCCATAAGAGATCGGCAATACTGGGATTTTCATCAATGTCTTTGCTTCATCACGCGACAACCGGCGCGCATTTTTTGTCGCGCCCCAACCAGGTGTCAGCGGGTCGCCTGGGTGAATCGGCATATCCATTACGCTGCCGCGCTGCACGCCAAAATCCGCGCGATATGGCCCCTTTGGATAAACGTCGCCCTGGTAGTAGCCATCTTCTTTCGGATCAGAGTAGATCAGACAGCCAACCGCGCCGTGTTCATAAGCGACCTTGGGTTTGATACCCCGCCAGCTTCCGCCATAACGAGCGATCACGATCTTGCCTTTTACATCCACACCCATCTTGGCCAACTGCTCATAGTCCTCAGGCACGCCATAATTGACGTATACCATCAATGCTGTGACGTCCCCATCGCCGGAATAAGCGTTATACGTTGGTAACTGATTCTCGTCTCCAGAGTCAGAGTCTTCGGCCAATACAGGCTCTTTCAGCTTTGCTACATATTTTTCCGGCGAAACCAGTTCAAGCACACGCTCCTTCGGCGTTGGAAAAAGCACGTCAAACTCTTCAAGCTTTGCATCAAGCCCCCCTGATTTCAGATGATCGCGAATCCACTCTGCATTGCGCTTGTCCGCCGCAGATCCTACGTGGTGCGGCTCTGCGGAAAGGACGCGCATATACTCCTTCAGCCGTTCAGCCTCAGGAATTGAGCGAAACTTCTCTTCCCACTTCTGCTCATCTTCAATCTTTGTCGGATGATCCCCTTTCTTCAAGCGATCGTTGTCTGAATAGGCATTGACCGAAGATGCCGTTGGAGTGAACACAAACATCAATGCCATAAGCGCCGTAACCGTGCGGCCAGCGAATCCATTGCGCATATCGTCTCCTCTGATTGTTATTTGGTGATGTTGATTTGAATCGTCGGCAATGACCCGCCCGCCCACGATAAATTCATTATGAATGACCCACGCAAGGCTGACAATCAACGCTCATCAGCACGCGTGATGATGAGGTGATGACCGAATGAAGCAAGCCTGATGATGAAATGTGCGAATAAGAATGAACAAGAAGAAGATTTTTCTTGACACCCATGATGAAGAAGTTTATAAACTATATCTAGTATGTTAATTGCTCTAGACCACAAGAAGCAATTTAACACTTCATCTTGTGGTCAGGCTATCAACGAGAGAAAGGAGAGACACTATGCCAGCCAAGAAAGCAGCGAAAAAGGCTCCGGCCAAGAAAGCCGCGAAACCGGCCAAGAAAGCCGCGAAGAAGAAATAACTCTTCTTATGACGTGCTTGATTCACGTACCCAAATTATTGTCGAGGTTCATTAACGTAGGGGTGGGCAACCACCCCTATTTTATTGTTGTGATGTTGGATCAGGGCCGTCGCTAAGGGAGGCAATTGCTATTGCAAATCTTCAATTGAAAACATCGAAACAAACGTCCAAGCGAAAATGAGACATGAAAGGGATGCTTAAACAGCATCCCTTTCATGTCTCATTTTATTTTTAATGCACCCGCCGCGATTCGAACGCGGGACCTTCAGCTTCGGAGGCTGACGCTCTATCCATCTGAGCTACGGGTGCGAGCGAGATCAAAATACACCAGGCATGGATGTCGGTCAATTCATGCTCTGCGGTAAAATCTGCCTTCCATTAGATACCAAATGCGCCAAAACAACGCGAAAAATCGCTAGCTTGACGCTCCTGCTGAGCGTCCACTACACTTTTCAATCGTTTATCAGGTCATGTGGATTAACGTATATGTCAATAACTCTGAGGTAATAAGCACTAGCCATGAATGCTATTGAAAAGGTACTCACGAAAGTCTTTGGTTCGGCCAATGAACGGTTGCTGAAAAAATTATGGCCAATTGTCGCTGAGATCAATCGGCTTGAGCCAGAGATCGACCAACTGTCAGACGACGAGTTGCGCGACAAGACAGAGGAATTAAGAGCCCTCTTGGCCGAACGGCTGGAAGGTGCGGATGTACTGTCGGCCGCCGAGCGCAAGCAGCTTGAACAGGCGGCGCTCGACGAAGTTCTTCCTGCAGCCTTTGCCTGTGTACGCGCAGCCTCCATCCGTACAACTGGGATGCGCCATTTTGACGTGCAGTTGATTGGCGGCATGATTTTGCATAGCGGAAGAATTGCCGAAATGCGTACTGGAGAAGGCAAAACGCTCGTCGCAACTCTGGCGGTCTATCTGAACGCATTGCTGGGAAAAGGGGTTCATGTCATCACGGTCAATGATTATCTGGCTAAACGCGACGCCGAATGGATGGGCCGAATTTATAAATTTTTGGGGATGACCGTTGGCATCATTCAGAACGACCTGGATGACTTCGAGCGGCAGGAAGCGTACAAGGCTGACATTACCTACGGGACAAACAATGAATTCGGCTTCGACTACCTGCGCGACAACATGAAGTTCGAGCTTTCAACCTGCGTGCAGCGCGGCCATTATTACGCCATCGTGGACGAAGTGGATTCGATTCTGATTGACGAAGCGCGAACGCCGCTGATTATCTCAGGCGCTGCGGATGATTCGACCAGCAAGTATTACGAAGCCAACGAAGTCATTCCTAAACTTGTTCGCGATGTTGATTATCAAGTTGATGAAAGACAGCACCGCGCGACACTGACCGAGTCAGGCATTGAAAAAGCCGAGCGTATGCTTGGCTATGGCAATCTCTTCGACCCGGCGAATATGGAGATGCTGCATTGCCTGAATCAGGCGTTGGTCGCGCACACACTGTATACACTGGATAAGCAGTACATCGTCCGGGATGGCGAGGTCGTAATCGTTGATGAGTTCACCGGACGCATTATGACTGGCCGGCGCTGGTCGGACGGATTGCATCAGGCAGTCGAAGCAAAAGAAGGCGTAAAGATCGAGCGTGAGACACAGACACTGGCGACCGTAACGCTGCAAAACTACTTTAGGATGTACCAGAAGCTTGGAGGAATGACCGGTACCGCGGAGACCGAAGCCGCCGAGTTCGCCAAAATCTATGATCTTGAAGTTGCCTCTGTTCCAACGCATCGCCCGATGGTTCGCACGGATAATCCAGATATGATCTACCGCACGCTGGACGAGAAGTGGGAAGCAGTGGTTGATGAGATCAAGGAGCTTTACGAAAAAGGCCAGCCGGTATTGGTCGGTACAGTCTCTGTTGAAACGTCTGAGTTGATTTCGAATCAATTAAAGCGCATCGGCGTCAAGCACAACGTGCTGAACGCTAAACCAGAAAACGCCGGGCGCGAGGCCGAGATTGTAGCGCAAGCCGGCCGTAAGAGCGCAGTCACAATTGCCACTAATATGGCTGGTCGCGGTACGGATATACTGCTTGGCGGCAATTCCGAATATCTGGCGAAAGAGCTTTTGAAGAAGAAAGAAGTCAACCCCGACGAAGCTTCCCCGGAACAACTGGAAGGAGCGGCGCGCCAGGTCAAACCGGCGATTGATGCAGAACATGAAGAAGTGGTTAGTCTGGGCGGCTTGCACATTCTGGGAACAGAACGACACGAATCGCGCCGGATTGATAACCAGCTTCGCGGTCGTGCCGGGCGTCAGGGCGATCCGGGATCGTCACGCTTTTTCCTCTCACTGGAAGATGATTTGATGCGCATTTTCGCAGGTGACCGTGTCAAAGCGATTATGCAGCGCTTAGGCATGGAGAAAGGCGTAGCCATCGAATCGAAGATGGTCAGCAAACGCATCGAAGCCGCGCAGAAGAACGTCGAAGATCACAACTTCACGATCCGCAAACATCTGCTTGAATATGATGACGTGATGAACAAGCAGCGCACGTCAATTTACACCTTGCGCCGGCAGTTGCTGGAAAGCATAGATCATCGCGACGAAGTGCAATCGCTGGCTGAAGCGATTCTCGACCTGCTGATGGATGAGTATTTCAGTTTGGATGAAATGCCTGACCAGTGGAACTTTGATGCATTTAGGGTACAGACCAAATTTCAGTTTGGCCTCGACATCAGAGAGGCTGGATTTGACCTGGAGAAGTTAGAGCGCGATGACATCCGCAAGGCGATTTGGGAGAAGCTGGAGCAGATGTACACAGAAAAGGAGAGTCTGGTTGGCGCTGAAGCAATGCGGTATTACGAACGCATCATCCGGCTGAACATTGTTGATTCCCAGTGGAAGGATCACTTGTTAGCGATTGATCATTTGAAAGATTGGATCAATCAGGTTGGTTACGCGCAGAAAGATCCGTTAGTCGAATACAAAAAACAATCCTTCGACCTGTTTGAAGAGATGCAGGACCGAATTGATATGGATACGGTTCGCGCTCTATACCATCTGCAAGTCACGGTCGAACAACCGCCAGAGGAAAGGTTTCAACGCCGTCCTCGTCGAGGTCAGGTGACATTCACCAAAGCCAATGCGACTGCTGCCGCCGCTGGCGAAGATGAAGGCAAGCCCCGCACAGTCGTTAATACCATGCCGAAAATTGGCCGCAATGATCCCTGTTACTGTGGGTCAGGCAAGAAGTTCAAAAAGTGTCACGGCATGGATGCTTAATGCCGTATGGAAGTAATAAAAAGGCGAGGGCCGCAAATCATTGATTTACGGCTCTCGCCTTTTTATTTCGACTCCGATTTTAACTCTACTGGTTTGGCTTTGAAGGATCGCGCTATGGCGTCAGTGTGACTGCGCAATGTGCCCAGGATGTTCTTCCTGCCAGTGAACTGAAGGACATAAACAGTTTTATCACCTGTTCGCAGGTAATAAGTTCGTCCGGTAAAAGGCTGTCCACTGGTAGTCTTGTAATCATAGGCTAGCAACGCACCGTTCCGCGCGGCATTGATGACAAACTTTTCCATCGAAATCTTATCGTATCCAGGATTGAATCGAACCCGCTCCGATTCGTCTTTTGCTGCGTAATCTATTAACTCCATCTTCGGGTCAATATCATCCGCGCGTCGAATTTTGAGTGCTCCATTTTCGCGGACTTTAAAGACGATATTGACATCCGCCCGCCCCAGCCCATCTTTATTAACAATGCCAATCCAGCCCGCAGGCAATGTAACCGTATACTTCCCTTCAGGGTCTTCAAAAATTTCCTGAGCTATCGTCCGAACCGTTGACAATGTTGTCAGCAGAACCAGCAAAGAAGCGAATGCAAAATAACGTTTCATCACAGTGCGTTTTCCTTCCAATTAATCTTGCGCCGAGAGGCCGAATCCATCATAGCGCGTAGTTCATTTCCACCTAGCGTTTTCCCAACCGCTTGAACGATAGTTTCGCGCTGAATTGCAATCAGACGATTAACGCCGGTTTCCGCCGCCGCAATCATTTCATTCATCTGGTCGCGGCTGAATGGTTCAGTCTCGGCAGTGCCTTGAATTTCTACGAAGCGGCCATCGCCCGTTCGCACGATGTTCATATCTACCTCAGCGGCAGAATCCTCGCTGTAATCCAGATCAAGCAATGCACGCTGACTAACGATGCCCACGCTGACGGCCGCAATAAAATCCCGCAGTACTGGCCGTGCGATCTTGCCAGCCTCGAACAGTCGCTCCACCGCCAGCGCCAACGCGACGAAACCGCCGGTGATGGCTGCCGTGCGTGTGCCGCCATCGGCTTGGATCACGTCGCAATCAATCGTTACGGTACGTTCGCCCAGCGCGGCCATATCCATTACCGAACGCAAGCTGCGTCCGATCAGCCGTTGAATCTCATGTGTGCGCCCCGATGGTCCGCCACGAACCGATTCGCGCGCCGTGCGATTTTGCGTTGCGCGCGGCAACATCGCATATTCCGCCGTCACCCATCCCACGCCTTTGCCACGTAAAAACGGCGGGACTTTCTCTTCGACTGATGCGGTGCAAAGAACCCGGGTTTGGCCAAAGTCGATCAGCACGGAGCCTTCCGCATATTTTGTGAAACCACATGTTATGTGCACGGGCCGCATATCGAGCGGATGCCTGCCATCGTTTCGCGTCTTGCTTTGCCTGCTTTCAACGCTAGTTTGATTTGAGTCTGTCATTTCCCCACACCTCTACTGCTTCCAGATGCTGAAGCGGTGATTCCAGAATTCGCTGCGCGATCCGGTGGAAGCGCTCTGCAGCGTCAGTCACATAAAAGCGGCTTTCCTGTGTCTCAAGACCAGTACTTAGCCATCCTGCCTGTTCCAGCAATTGCGCCGTCTCTTCCGCAACAGCTTCAGCGGAATCAATTAACGTCACCCCCTCGCCTATCGTCTCCCGAATCACTTTCTTCAGCAATGGGTAATGGGTGCAACCTAACACCAGCGTATCTATCTCTCTTTTGCGAAGTGGCGCAAGGTATTGCTCAGCTATCAATCGCACAACCTGCGATTCGGTTTCGCCTTCTTCCACAAATGGCACAAACAACGGACAGGGACGAGAGAAAGTCTCAACCAGCTTGTCACCATTCAAAATTTGATAGGCTTCGCGAATTGCGCGTTCGTACGCGCCGCTGTCAATCGTCGCTTCTGTAGCGATGACGCCAACACGTCCCGTGCGTGTTGCGCGCGCCGCCGCTCTGGCTCCTGGGCCCAATACGGTCAAGAACGGAATGTTGAAATCGCGCCGCAGGCTTTCGCGCGCCATCGCCGAGGCCGTGTTGCAGGCGACGACGATCATCTTTACGCCCTTTTCAATCAGAAAGGCTGCGTCTTCAATCGCGTAACGTTCAATGGTCGTACGCGATTTTGTCCCGTATGGCACACGGGCCGTGTCGCCCAGATAAATCACGCTTTCATGGGGCAGGCGATTGCGCACGGCCTTCAGCACTGTCAGGCCACCAACGCCTGAATCAAAAACACCAATGGGAAGGGAATTCATCAGGAAGGAAAATCCAATCTCAAATTCTCGAATTCAAAATTCAAATTTCAGATTGAGGCCGGAAGGGTCGCGCCTCAATCTGAAATTTAGAGTAATGGAGGTGGAGAGAATCGAACTCTCGTCTGGCAGCCGTCTTCGAAGGAATCTACATACTTATCCGCTTCGCTTGAATTTTTGCTCGCACCCGGTAGCAGAAGCGGCGAAGAACCGGGCGCAAACTATGCCAGAAGAGTTTCGCTTTTCAGCTCTGACCTGCACTGAATCGCTAGCCTGCAAAGTCGGCGCTCGACATCCGGCACACAGGCGATGCCGGAGCGAACGGGTAGTCTAGGTTTTAACTAGGCTGCCATTGCGAGTTCTGTATTCGCAATTGTGGTTTTGCCTGCAGTTTACGGGTTACAGACTTCCCGGTATGCATCCGTCGCATCAGGACTCCCATCGAATCCAATGCACCCCCATATAGTTTGCAATTTTCAGCGAACGGCTTAGAGTCTACGTGTGCGATTTCAAGAGTGCAAGACGGTCTTCCCAACGCGTTCGGCGAATGGGATCGAACAAGCATAAATTACAGCGTTCTGCGAAATTGAAACCCAGCCATGCAACTGTCAACTTACTGATCCATCGTCCGAAGATGAATTCGAGCTAGAAGGGAAAAGATGAAACAAAGAAGACTGCGTTTAGGAATACTATTGTTTGCTGGCCTGGCTGCTGTTTCACAAATCAGTTCCAGCGCGCAGCGCGCGGGAGGGAATACTGCGGCCACCTCCATTCAGCTAGGGATGATTCAGGAATACTGCATTGGTTGTCACAGCCAGAAAGCCAACGTTGCAGGGGTTTCACTGGAAGGTCTGGACTTCAATAATGTCGGCAGTGATGCGGGCATTTGGGAAAAAGTTTTGCGAAAAGTTCGAACAGGCCAGATGCCGCCCGCGCGGTCGCCGCAGCCAGATGCCCATGCTGCCGCTTCATTCGTGACTTGGCTGGAAGGCTCGCTGGATAAGGCCGCAGCGACACACCCCAATCCGGGCAGGCCGGCGGTTCATAGGCTGAACCGGGCCGAATATAGCAATGCCGTTCGAGATTTGCTGGCGCTGGACATCAAACCGGGAATGGCATTGCCGGTGGATGATTCAGGTTACGGGTTCGACAACATTGGCGACGTGCTGACGCTTTCGCCCGCCTTGCTCGAAAGATATATGTCGGCGGCTCGTCGCGTCAGCCGTCTGGCAATTGGCGACCGCACGATTAAACCGGTTGAAGAACGTTTTCAACCGCGGCGCACTAATCGGAATGAGCGCGCCAGTGATGACCTGCCCTTCTTTTCGCGTGGTGGATTGTCGGTTCAATACTACTTTCCGCTGGATGGCGAATATCTACTGCGCATTAAAACGCCATCGAATGGCGACACGGGTGAACCTTCCAGATTTTATGAAATGCGATTGCCGGTGAAAGCCGGCTTACGCAATGTTGGCGCAACGTTTCCGCGCGCGAGTGCAAAAGCCGAACCTGCTCTGCCTGGGGCACGGCGCGGTGGTAGTGGCTCTACGGTGATGGCACCACAAATGATTTCGCTCGATCTAAGGCTTGACGGCGCGCGGATCAAACGGTTTGAAGTGCCTGATACGACTGCGATTGAGGTTCTGATCATCAGCGGGCCTTA
>JBDSAM010000005.1:0-5915 GCA_039922135.1 Blastocatellia bacterium | reverse complement strand
CACGCCGGTTGGCCCTAGAAAGATGAACGAACCAATGGGCCGTTTCGGGTCTTGCAAACCAGCCCGCGCGCGCCTGACGGCGTTGGCCACAGCAACCAGCGCATCATTTTGCCCAATGACGCGCATTCCCAGCCGCTCTTCCATCCTGACCAGTTTCTGCATCTCGCCTTCCAGCATCTTTGACACTGGCACGCCTGTCCAGTGCGCGACAACTTCGGCGATGTCCTCTTCAGTGACTTCTTCTTTCAACGTCAACCCAGACTTTTGCAGTTCCTCAAGCTTGGAGTGGTCGGCTTCGAACTGCTTCTGCAATTCAGCGATCTTCCCATAGCGGATCTCCGCCACTTTGCCGTAATCACCCGCGCGTTCCAGCTTTTCGGCTTCAACTTTCAACTCTTCTATTTTCTCTTTGGACGAGCGAATGCGTTCGATGACCTCTTTCTCTGACTGCCATTTGGCCTTCATCGCGCCGGATTTCTCTTTCAAATCCGCGATCTCTTTTTCGATTTTAGCAAGACGCTCTTTTGAAATGGCGTCCTCTTCGCGAATCAACGCCTGCTTTTCGATCTCGCGATGAATGATCTCGCGCTCAACTTCGTCAATCTCGGTCGGCAAAGAGTCAATTTCGATCCGCAGCTTCGACGCAGCTTCGTCTACCAGGTCAATCGCCTTATCCGGCAGGAAGCGGCCCGTGATGTAGCGGTTTGATAAAGTTGCTGCCGCTACAATTGCTGAGTCTTTGATGCGCACGCCGTGGTGCGTTTCATAACGATCTTTCAATCCGCGCAAGATGGCGATGGTATCTTCCACATTCGGTTCGCCCGCGTAGACCTGTTGGAAACGGCGTTCAAGTGCTTTGTCTTTCTCGATATACTTCTGATATTCGTTCAATGTCGTTGCGCCGATACAGCGCATTTCACCGCGTGCCAGCGCGGGCTTCAACATATTCGCCGCATCCACCGCGCCTTCTGCCGCGCCCGCGCCAACCAGCGTATGCAATTCATCAATGAAGCAGATCACCTGCCCTTCGGCCTTTTCGATCTCGCGCAGCACGGCCTTCAAACGCTCTTCAAACTCGCCGCGATATTTTGCGCCCGCCAGCATTGACCCCAGATCGAGCGCCACCAACCGTTTGTTCTTCAACGTTTCCGGCACGTCACCCGACACGATGCGCTGCGCCAACCCTTCAACGATGGCGGTCTTGCCGACGCCGGGTTCGCCGATAATCACCGGATTGTTTTTCGTGCGCCGCGACAGCACCTGAATCGTGCGGCGAATCTCGTCATCGCGTCCGATCACCGGATCAAGCTTGCCTTGCCGCGCCAGTTCCGTCAGATCGCGCGAATATTTCGCCAGCGCCTGATAGCCCTCTTCAGCATTCTGGCTGGTCACCTTCGCCCCAGCGCGTATCACTTCGACAACCTTCATCAAGGTTTCGCGATTAACGCCATGCGAGCGCAGGATTTTCCCCGCTTCCTGCTTATCTTCGGCCAAGGCCAACAGCAAATGCTCTGTCGAAACGTACTCATCCTTAAGTTTATCTGTCTCTTTCTGGGCCTTGTTGAAAGCTTCGGTTGTGCGAGTCCCGTAATACTTCTGGCCGAAGCCGCTAACGCCTGGAAACTTTTTGATCGCTGCTTCAACTTCCGTAAGTATAGTTTGCACGTTCGCGCCGATTTTGCCCAGAATGGGACGCGTTACGCCTTCAGGCTGTTCAATCAGTGCGACCAGCAAATGTTCAGGTTCGATCTGTTGATGGTTCTGCTTCTCGGCCAGAGCAACAGCAGATTGAACCGCTTCGTGCGCTTTCAGTGTGAATTTGTCTGATGAGTACATTCTCTTTTTCCTCTTCTTTCTCCCTGATGGCAGAAGAAAAACTTTGGGCCTCGGACTTTTTCAAGCCCGAAGCCCCTGCGGTCAATCGTCAGCCACCATCCCCTTCAGCTTTTTTATTTTATTCGTTGTTTTACTTTAGCTGGCGACGCCATTAGCGCCGTTCGTTTCTGTCTTCACCGTCACATTGATGTTGCGAGCCTTGACCTCTTCACGCTTCGGTAGTGTGACGTGCAACACCCCGTCCTTGAAATCGGCCTTCACCGCTTCCACATTCACTGTCACCGGCAGAGTAAATGTACGCGAGAACGAACCGTAATTGCGTTCGACACGATGCCAATTGCTCTGATTGCCTTCCTTCTTCACTTCCTTCTCGAACCTGCGCTCACCACTCAGGGTTAGCTGGAAGTTTTCAACCGAAAGATTGAAATCCTCTGCCTTCAATCCCGGAAGATCAGCTTCAATCACAATGGCGTTCTCATCTTCGAAAACGTCTACCTTCGGCGTCCACTTGTTGGCAGCAGCCTCTACCCCGCTGAAGATATTAGGAATTCCGCCGCCGAAAACCCGGTTTAACTCATCTTGAACACTCTTCAAGTCAATAAATGGATCACGCTTCACTACACATGTTGCAGCTCTCATTTTTATTTCCTCCTAAAACTGTGCTTGAGATTTCTTTTTCTTTCCTAAACTACGCTTCGGATGCTTGCCTGAGCGCAATGGGAATATAAAACTTGAGCCTCCTGCTGTCAAGAACCTTTCTAAAATATTTTGATCTTTTTCTTATCTATGCTTGCTTGCAACAATTGTCTCACTATGGAGAATGCCAATAATCACTTGACACGAGACTAAAACTCACTTTTTGGAGGATTTCAAATGAGCATCAATCGCTTTGCAATCTGCTGTAAGTTTCTAACGGCATTGTTAATTTTGCTGACCGCTGCGTTCGGTCTACGGGCTGGCCTTTCCCAAAATCCGCCTGCTGGTTTCAATTATGACGAAGCAAAAGTTGGGACTTACACCTTGCCTGATCCGCTGGTAATGGCGGATGGGCGGCGGGTGTCAAAGGCGCGTGACTGGGCCAAAAGACGGCAGGAGATTTTGCGGCTGTTCGAAACCAATGAATACGGACGCACACCGAAATCCGCCAAAAATACGGGCCGCATCACCTTTGCCGAAACCACGCGTGATCTGAAGGCGCTGGGTGGACTGGCAACCCGCAAAGAAATCACGGTCTATCTGACTGGTAAGAAAGACGGGCCTAAAATGAACGTGCTGTTTTACATTCCCAATGATAGGAAGCAGCCCGCGCCAGTCTTCATTGGCTTGAACTTCTCCGGCAACCAGGCCATCAGCAACGATCCTGGTATCACGTTGGGAACGATTTGGCGGCGCGAAGGCAATTCCCCAGCTTTGGTAAAAGATCAGGCGACCGAAAAAGCGCGCGGGACGGAAGCTCGCCAGTGGCCGCTTGAGACAATTATCAAACGCGGGTACGCAGTGGCGACGATCTACAATGGTGACCTCTTCCCTGATCACAAAGATGGCTTAAAGGATTCGCTCATTCCCAGTTTTTATCGTAGCGGGCAGACCGGGCCCGATGCGGACGAATGGAATGCGCTGGGCGCGTGGGCTTGGGGATTAAGCCGCGCGGTGGATTATATTGAAAAGGATAAAGCCCTGGACGCCAAGCGCGTCATCTTGCTGGGGCATTCGCGGATGGGCAAGGCGGCATTGTGGGCTGGAGCGCAGGACGAACGATTTGCCATCGTCATTTCCAACGAAAGCGGCGAAGGCGGAGCGGCATTGGCTCGGCGTAATTTCGGCGAAACGGTCGAACGCATCAACACGTCCTTCCCGCATTGGTTCAACGCCAACTTCAAAAAGTACAACCGCGACGTGGCGTCGTTGCCAACGGATCAACATATGTTGTTGTCACTGATCGCGCCGCGCCCGCTGTACGTCGCCAGCGCGCAGGAAGATCAATGGTCAGACCCGCGCGGCGAATTTCTCTCGGCCAAAGGCGCTGATCCCGTCTACCGTTTGCTGGGTACGAACGGACTGGGCGCAAGCGAAATGCCCGGCCTGCATCAGCCGGTTACGACAACCATTGGCTATCACATTCGCGCCGGAAAGCACGACGTGACCAATTACGATTGGGAGCAATACTTGAATTTTGCGGATAAGCATTTGCGCCGTCAGCATTGACCCGCAGGAGTTTGAAAGAGTTCAGCCGCGACCGATATAAAGCTGCCCAATAGGCAGCACGATGGCTTCCAACATATTGACATTTGGTGGCAGCGTAGCCATTGCGACCGCAGCCTGCGCAATGGCCGCTGCGCTCATTACCGGTTCCCCGCTAACGCTGCGCGCATTGGCGAGCGTTTCAACATCTACATTGCCAGGATGCAGGCAGCCGCAGGTAATGCCGTAATCACGCCCTTCCAGCGCGGTCACTTGCGTCAATCCCCACAGGCCGTGCTTGCTGGTGCTGTAGGCCGCTGAGTTTGGCCGAACGCGCTGTGCTGAGATTGATCCGATGTTGATGATGCGTCCGCCACGTTGCTGCTTCATCATCCGCATCGCTTCGCGCGTGCACAGGAAGGGCCCGCGCAGGTTGGTCGCCATCACGCGATCCCACGTTTCGACTGACAATTCATCCACCGGCCCGCCGTCAAAGATGCCCGCGTTGTTGACCAGCAAATCCAGCCTGCCAAACCGCTCTTTGATTTGGCGAAAGACTTCCTGCACCTGCGCTTCGTCCGTGACATCGGCGCGAATGGCGATGGCATTGATTCCGGATTGAATTAGCCTTTCAGCATTCTGATTCAATCGTTCGATGTTGCGCGCCGTCAGCACCAGCGATGCGCCTTCGGCGGCCAGCCCTTCCGCAATGCCAAGACCAATGCCCTGGCTGGCACCAGTAACAATTGCGATCTTGCCGTCCAATTTTCCCATCGTTTCCTCTCAAGGTTTTCAATATCTGATGCTGCCAAAGTTCCAGCGCGTCCCGATCAAAACTTCATCTGCCGAGCGGCCAAATCTTTCATGATTTCTTCGGCGCCGCCGCCGATCATATTCACCTTCACTTCGCGGTAGATGCGTTCGACGCGTTCGCCGCGCATGTAGCCCATCCCGCCCAGAATCTGGACTGCCTGATCCGCGCAGAATTGCATTGTCTGCGTTGCCTGATTTTTCAGCATGCAGGTTTGCGCCACCAGCAGATTCGCATCGCCCGCGCCGTGGTGAACGCGCCAAGCCAAATCTTCCAGCAGAGCGCGCGTCGCTTCGATCTTCATCGCCATATCTACCAGTTTGTGGCGAATCACCTGGCGTTCAATCAGCGGCTGGCCGAAAGTCTTTCGATTGCGCGCCCAATCCAGCGCGTCTTCAAAACAAACTTTAGCAAAGCCGCATGCGCCCGCCGCCATCCCCAGCCTCTCCGAATTGAAGTTGCGCATGATGATGCGAAAGCCTTGATTCTCTTCGCCGATCAAGTTCGTGACCGGCACGCGAGCATTGTCGAAATACAGATGAGCCGTGTCCGACGCCCACCAGCCCATCTTTTTCAGCGGCGTTCGCACAAAGCCCGGCGTGTCGCGCTCAATCAATAACAAAGAAACGCCGCCCGCGCCCTTATCTGCCAGATTGGTGCGCACCGCCACGGTGAAATAGTCAGCGCGAATGCCCGAAGTAATAAACGTCTTTTCGCCATTGACCACATAATGATCGCCGTCGCGAACCGCCGTTGTTTTCAGGCTGGCCACATCCGACCCGCCTGAAGGTTCCGTGATCGCCAGCGCCGCAATCTTTTCCCCGGCTAGAATCGGCGGCAACACACGCGCTTTCATCTCGCGGCTACCCGCCGCCAAAATCGGCGGTGCAGCAATCGAATGCGACATCAGCGAAGCCGAAACGCCCCCGCTGCCTGCCCGTGCCAATTCATCCGAGGCCACCAGCGAATAGAACACATCCGCCGGCGTCCCGCCGTACTCTTCAGGATAGCCCAATCCCAACAACCCAATCGCCGCCGCCTTCAGGTATAACTCGCGCGGAAACTCTTCGGCTTCGTCCCATTCATT
>JBDSAM010000004.1:0-3525 GCA_039922135.1 Blastocatellia bacterium | reverse complement strand
TCGTCGTCAGGCCGACATATCCGACATTGGGTTTGGCCAAATAGTAATTTGGAATCGAAGGACGCCAGATGCCATCGCGAGTAATATTGACACTGATTGGTTCAGCGACGCCCAGGCGTTTGACGGTGACTTTGATGCTCGTCCCACGCTCGCCTAACAGCAGCGTACGGACGCGGGTGGAATCCCAGGTCGAAGTATCCGTATCGTTGACGCCAACAATCTGATCGCCAAAGCGCAAGCCAGAGCGTGAAGCAGGGCTGCCTTTGAACGGCTCAGCCACGTAGGTCACTTTGTTAGCCGTGCGAATCAGCGAGCCAATGCCGAAATACTGGCTGTGTTGCCGGTCGTTGAATTCTTTGTAGGATTTGGGATCGTAGTAGTCCGAGTGCGGGTCAAGCGCTTTGAGCATGCCTTGAATTGAAGCCTTGCTCAGCGTTTCGTCATCCACGTCAACAACGTAGTTCTTGCGGATAACATCGGCAGCTTTTTGAAAGTCATCGGAAATGCGCCGCGCCGATGCCGCTTCCTGAGCGGCAGCAAAGCGAGGCGCGATTAAGGCTCCGACTACGGCCAGCGCCAGAAAACCGACGAGCAAGATGTTCTTGTTTATTATCTTCAACACAGACTCCCTCGTGATTCTTAAAATGCAATTTCCATTCAACATGGGGATGTTAAGTTCATAGTAGCCACGCAGAACCGATAGTCAAGCGTGCTGGTACCTACAGCTCCAGTTTTCCACTTTGCTTGAATTCGCCCCCATTCCGCTGCCGCATACAGTTGACCAATTTTTTGGTCAACAGAGATGCTAGAAAAGGCATTACCCTGAAGTTGCCCAATTTACGGTTCATTGGACTGCCTGAAAAACGCCCTCTTGCAGAAAATCTATTGACAACCCGGCGGGCCAGAGGATAAAACTGCGCCGACCTGATAACGCTACCATATAAACATTATAAACAATGACGAACAGCCACCGAGCAAAACCCGAAAAGGATTCCGGGCGGCATCCGACCCTTGTAGATATTGCTGAGCGGGCCGGCGTCGCGCCGATGACCGTTTCACGCGTGGTCAACGAGAACGGGTACGTCAGCGAGGCGATGCGCGAGAAAGTCCAGCGCGTGGTGAAAGAGTTGAACTATCACCCGAACGGATTGGCGCGCAGCTTGAAACGTCAGCGCACCCAGGTGGTTGGCATCCTGCTGCCGGACATCGCGAATCCTTTCTCCGCTGAGTTGGTGCGCGGCATTCAGGAAATTCTGCTGGCGCGCGGCTATGCTTCTTTTATCTGCACCAGCGAACGCAGCGTCGAACGCGAACAAGCGAGTTTGCGGGCCCTGTTCGATCACCGCGCCGACGGAATTATCGTCGCCACGCGCGAAACGCCGACCGGCAACGAATGGCTTTCCCGTTTGGTCGAACGCAATCTGCCGATGGTTCTGGTTGGGCGAGAGTTCCGGCATGCGCAGGTGGATCGCGTAACAGCGGATCATCAAAAAGGCGGATACGAAGCGACCAAATATTTAATCTCAATCGGGCATAAACGGATCGGCTTTATCGGCGTCTCTCTAGCGAACGGCAAAGGCTTGCGGCGCTTTCAGGGCTATCTAGCCGCCCTGCGCGATCATAAGCTGCCCGTGGAGGAAGAACTGATGGTTGGGACGGATGCCGTTTCAGGGCCGGGCTACTCGACGCAAAACGATGGGTATCAGGGAATGAAGCGGCTGCTGAGTTTGCGCAAGCCGCCGACGGCCGCGTTTGGGCGCAATGATTTTACCGCAATCGGCGCCATGTGCGCGCTGCACGACACCGGACTGGCGGTTCCCGAAGATGTTTCGATTGTCGGGTTTGATAATGTGCCAATAGCGGCATACACGTCGCCGCCATTGACGACAGTGGATCAGCCGACCGTTGAACAGGGCCGCCAAGCTGCGTCTTTATTGCTTGAACGTGTCGAAGCAAGCACCGGCAGCGGGCCGCGCGCGCGCTACGAGGTGAATCTGAACTGCCACCTGGTTGTCCGGCAATCCACCGGGCCGAAAAGGCCTTCTCGCGGCTAACCGAAAGCGCCACCTCTATTCGCGATTTTACTGATAACGTGATCAGAAAAAGCAAAAAGGAGGCGAGAGCCGCTTGTCCAGAGAGGCGTAAGTGGTCGAATCACAATTAAAGGCAGAACGCCGGATAAACGCCGAAGCGCTCGCAACTGACGGATTCAAGCTGCGTCATCTGCGCTGGTGGATTATCGGCCTAGTCTTTCTGGCCACGCTCATCAATTACATAGACCGGCTGACGGTCTCGGTTTTAGCGCCGGTCATCACGAAAGATTTGAACTTGTCGGCGCTGCAATACGCTGGCATCAGCACGTGGTTTCTGCTGGCTTACACCATCAGCCAGGGGCTATCGGGCAAGCTTTACGACCGTGTTGGCACTCGGCGGGGCTTTACGATTTCGATTCTGGTCTGGTCGCTGGCTGCAATGGCGCACGCGCTGGCGCGCGGGCTGGCTTCTTTAAGCGCCTTCCGTTTCGTTCTGGGTTTGGGCGAAGCAGGCAACTGGCCAGGCGCGGCTAAAACCATTGCCGAATGGTTCCCGGTGCGCGAGCGCGCCTTTGCCATGGGCATCTTCAACAGCGGCGCGGCCATTGGTTCGATCATTGCGCCGCCGATTATTGTCGGGCTGCAATTGCGCTACGGCTGGCAAACGACATTCATCGTCACTGGCACACTGGGCTTTTTGTGGCTGGCGCTGTGGCTGCTGTTTTACCAACCGCCGGATCGCCATCCGTGGTTGACGACCGAAGAAGGAGCGATCATTGAGGACAGCGGGATAGCGGGACAGAGAGACGAAGAGAGAGAACGTACTGCCTCAACCCTCGCTGTCCCTCTGTCTCTCCGTCCCTCCATCTCTCTACCTCCGCGATGGCGTGACTTACTGCGTTACCGGCAGGTGTGGGCGTTGGTGCTGGGACGATTGCTGGTTGATCCAATCTGGTGGCTTTATATTACCTGGCTTCCGCTTTACCTGAACAAAGTTTACGGCTTCGATCTGAAGAAGATTGCCTTGTTCGCCTGGGTGCCTTATGTGGCGGAGGATGCGGGTAGCTTGCTGGGCGGCGCCGCGTCGGGCTTTTTGATCAAGCGCGGCTGGTCGGTGAATGGCGCGCGCCGGGCGGCGATCATCACGGGCGCGGCGTTGATGCCGGCAGGCATCTTGGCCGCGCGGGCGGGCGATCCGATCAAGGCGCTGGCCTTCATCGCCGTCGTGTTGTTCGGCTTTCAATTCTGGATCAACAATGTGCAAACGCTGCCCTCGGACTTTTTCGCCGACAAGGCGGTCGCTTCGGTGGCAGGGTTGGGCGGCGTTGGGGCAGGCATCGGAAGCATGATCTTTACGCTGGCAACGGGCGCGGTGGTAGATCGCTTCGGCTACGCGCCCGTGCTGACGGCGGCGGGCGTGTTGGCGCCGGTGGGCACAATCGTGCTGCTTGCGCTGGCGGGCACAATCACAAAACTTCAATCGCAAATTACA
>JBDSAM010000003.1:0-3904 GCA_039922135.1 Blastocatellia bacterium | reverse complement strand
TCGCGTTTGAAGTAAACGTAGCGTTTGCCATTCACCTCTCGATCCGCCGCGTAGCGCGAACAGAGATGCTCAACGGCGCTTGATCCATCAGCCAACTTGAAGCTTTTGCCGAATCCGCGCACCGCATGGATCAAGACCGAAGCGTTGCCGATCTCGCGCGCTCGTTGCTGCAACATCTCGTTAGCGGCGGCCAGCGCGGTTTCATACGAAGCGCCTGAGCCAAACCAGCCGAGCTTGTATCCGGCTGCGCCCGCGCTAACGGCAGCCAGCACGCCTGCGCCAAGTAAAATAAATTTACGTCGTCCGGCGTCAGCAGGAGCCGGCGCAGACTTTTGCATCTTGCCGCTCGGCTTCCGATTATCCTTCTGCTTACTCATAAGATTTGATCGGGGATTTCTGGGAAGTGCGAGCCTCTTTAGCCCGCCAACATTGAAGCGTGAAGCTTCTTTCATCTGTCGTGAGGCGACAGCGGCAACGGTAACCAGCCTCAACAAGCCTGTCAAGCTTGCGCCCCGCAGGCGTTCCCGGCTTCGGCCCCGCTCCATAAATCGCGCCTGTCGGCTTGAGGCTTCGACTTCCGCGCAAACGGCGGCGTCATCCGCGCACAACTGCCCGAGCAGATGTGTGCGCTCTGTCGGCGGCGAATCCAGAATGGACTCGAATGCGTCTTTGATTCGTTGATTTTGCTCTGCGGTCATTTGATGTTTTCCGGCGCTCTGCTGCAGGCATATGGTGGTGCTACTGGTTTCGATTCGGGTGCCACCCCTAAAAGCGGAAACCCGACGGAAAACAGCTCAGGAATTTTTCGTCAGACTTCGGCTATTGAAGTTTTATTCTTTGAGATTCGAGCAGTAGGTTTTGCCAGACATCAACCCGCGCTCGCCAACCGGTTGGGATCAGCGTGGTCGAGCCGTATTCGATGACGATAGCCGGAGCCGCGATTACTGCGCCGGGCTGTAATTCGGCGCGGTCATAAACGGCTACCTTGCGGCGTTTATCGCCCAGCCAGACCATGGCATCACGAGTTGGCTTGGCCTTGTGGCGTCTGGCGGACTTTTCACGGTTGAGCTGAGGCTTGTCGGTGACACCGGCGGCGCGCAATCGTACGCTGACAATCTCAACAGCCTTCTGTTCGTCGGCGTGACCGTAGCGTTCGCGGTGCGCTTGATGAAAACTGGCGATGGCGTCGTCATCGGCCGCTATTTCAAGCTCGAATGATTGGCCGCGATAGCGCATCGCCAGCAGACGAACCAATTCCGTCTGCTCCGGCCCAAATCCCTCCGCTTTCAGATCACGCTTCGCTTGGCGTTCCAGCTTGGCGAACTCGCGTTCAATCTCGCGCGGTAAATTTTGGGACGGCTCAATGGCGATCATCATCGTCCGCGAATAGTCTTTGACCACGTCGGCCAGCAGTACGCCGAGCGCCGAGAACGCGCCGGGATAGGCCGGAATCAGTACGCGCGGGATTCGCAGGGCTTCGGCCAATGCCGCCGCGTGCAATCCACCAGCGCCGCCAAAACCGACCATCGCAAACCTGCGCGGGTCGTATCCGCGTTCGACTGAGACTAGCCGCAGCGCCTGCTCCATATTCGCGTTGGCCACACGAAGGATGCCCATCGCCGCCTGTTCGCGCGTCACCCGTTTCGATGAAGCGTGCGACATCTCATCAGCAAGACGATCCAGCACGGCAGCGGCGCGAAATTCATCCAGTGCCATTTCACCAGCCAGCAACCCGCCGCCCGCGAACCGTCCCAATACCAGATTGGCATCGGTCACTGTGGGTCGCATGCCGAAACCGTAACAGGCAGGGCCGGGATCTGCGCCAGCGGATTCTGGGCCGACGCGCAACGCGCCGCCCGCGTCAACGTAAGCAATCGAGCCGCCGCCCGCGCCGACAGTGTGAATGTCGAGCACCGGCACGGCGACGGGCAGGCCCGTGATCTGCGCCTCGTTGGTCGTGCGCGCAGCGCCCTGGCACAAGGCCACATCGGTCGAAGTCCCGCCCATATCGAAAGTAATGATGTCGCTGATGTCCACGGCTTCAGCGATGCGCATCGCCGCCACTACGCCTCCCGCCGGGCCTGAAAGAATCGTGCGCACGGGTTCGCGCGCTGCCGTGTCAGCAGAGATTGAACCGCCGGACGATTGCATAATCCGCAACCGGCTCTCGCCGAGATTGGCATTTTGCTTTGCCAGCTTGCGCGATAAGCCGTCGGTCATTTCGCTCAGATACTGGCTGACGCGCGGAGCCAGATAAGCGTTGATGACCACGGTCGAGGTGCGTTCGTATTCGCGATATTCAGGCAGGATTTGATGTGAAACTGAAACGGGCACGCCGAGCGGCAAGAGCGCCTCGGCTATCGCCTTTTCGTGATCGGGATTGGCAAACGAAAAGAGAAGCGAAACGGCCACGGACTCCACTTCCGCGCGCTTCAATTTTTTGACCAGTGCATTGATCTCGCGCCTAGTTAAGGGTTCGATCACGCTGGCATCTGCGCCGATGCGTTCTTTCACGCCGAAGCGCCGTTCCCTTGTCACCAAAGGCACCGGGCGCGTTACTGCCAGGTTATACAGATCGGGGCGCGCCTGCCGTCCGATCTCGATCACGTCTTCAAAACCGGCGGTGGTGACGAGCGCCGTACGCGCGCCTTTGCGTTCGAGCAGTGCGTTGGTGGCAACTGTCGTGCCGTGAACAATTTCGGCGGCATCTTCCGGTAAATCGGATTCTTCGCTGAGCAGATCGAGCGATTGTTGCAATCCGGCGAGGATGGCTTGCGCTGGCGAGCGGGGCGTCGAAGGGACTTTGAACGAGAGCCGGCGATGGTTGAAAACAATAATGAAGTCGGTGAACGTGCCGCCCGTGTCTACGCCAATGCGAATCTGCTGGCGAGGCGTTTTAATCTTTCTGGTCATTCTTCTCTTCTTGGTCTTCGGAAGAGTACAGAACCGGGAGCGGTAGCGACCGGATGCATGCTTTGAACTGCCTACTCGGTCGCTACCGCTCCCGGTTCTGTACCCACTGGAAAAATAAATGAAACCTCTGCCAATATTAAGCGTGTACCCGCAACGTATAGTTAGCCTGCGATTTGCGCGATGCGCTCGGGCGAAAGTTGAACTCACTGGGAAATTTTCGACGGGCGCATCGTTGTCAGGCTTCGCTCCCCGGCTTGCTCAAGAACTTCGGCGTTGCCGATATCGAATGCGTTGGAACCTCACTTCACAGTTTGACGCACTCGATTCCCAATTCAAAAATCTTCAAAGCTGCGGTCAAATTTACGATTCTCAGATCTACGGTTTATGATTGAAGCTATGAAGAACTTTTGTAAATTCATCATCACTTGCCCCATCAGATTCACTTTACTAAATTTGATCCGAACGTGATTAGCCTGCTGCCAGGGCACGTTTCACATTGCGAGATGAACTGGAAATTTGCAAGCACAGTTTTGGCTTCTGTATGCCTGATGATGGGCGGCTGGATTACGCTCGCCACAATGGCTCGCGCGCAAACTAAGCCGCTTGTTTTTACGACTACGCCAAAGCCCGTCAATACCCGGGTGTTGTTAAGCGATGGATCAGGTTTAGCGGTGCGTGGCCGTGCATCATTGACGGTGACAGCGGCAAATGAAGACGATACGCTGACAGGAATCCTTCTATACGCCTTGCCGGATGATGCGCGAAAGAAGATTGCGCAAACGGCGAGCAAAACGTTGAATGACATTCCAGGCAGCATCACAATAAAGGGTGTCTCTGCCAATTTCCGGCACGGCACGGCCTGCCCATTGGTGCGACTGGAGATTTCAGTCAAAGAAGCCGAGATCAATGGAGCCGGGGGAGCGAAACTTCATTTTGGTCGCATGGCACTCGACGTTCAGGAAACACCGGAACAGATAAACCAACTCTTTTG
>JBDSAM010000002.1:0-11364 GCA_039922135.1 Blastocatellia bacterium | reverse complement strand
GGCCGTCTTGGGCTTCAGACCGTGCCTGCTCGAGCGAGTGATGAAGGGTTGTGATTAAGAACTGGCAGCGATTTCAGGTCGAAACCGCCTTTTCATCCCGTTGATTTGATACAGAAAAAAAGGCGCGCTCAGTTACGTGAATGAGCTTTGTGAGTTAATTGATCGTCGTTGAATACAGCAAGCTAAACCGGTGCGGCAGAGTCTATTCGTGAGTGGTGCAAAGGTCAACCTCAAGTAATGCGCGCTAATCGCGCCGGTATGGCACACACGCGCGAGCGCTAACTTAAGAGTGAATCCCACTACCAGCTTCCGTTAGTGGGATTCACAGAACTCAGACTACTGAGGATGCCAATGACGCAAGGTCGTGGGATCTGTGCCATTTTTGGATACTCCGATCTGGATAAGCATCACTATGATTTACCTGTCAATCCCCGCTCGGCGATGCTGCATTTACCAGTTCAGGCTTTTTGATTGGCGGTCTGCTGATCTCCTGAGATAAATCTGGATAAACATCTCGCGCCAAGTCCAGTTTGACAGGGCGGCGTGTTTCGGCGGATTCATAAATTGCCTGGATGATGCGAACGTCGGCCAGACCTTCGCGGCCCGAAGGCTCTGGCTCTTCATTGTTCAAAACACAGTTGGAGAAGTAGAGCAGTTCCGGTCCGAATTGATCGTGCTTCGGGAAGGTTCGCTCGCGCTCTTTATCTTTGATTTTGATCGTGTATCTAAGATCGCCCGCGTATTCGTAGGCCGGGTCCATCCTCAGCGTCCCTTCGGTGCCGACCACTTCGTAGGCTGAAACGTCCGCCGCGCCGAAGCTGCAAGTGAAGCTGGCCAGCCGGTCTTCAGGAAAGCGCAGGACGGCGCCAGCCATCTCTTTGACCTCGGTGAAACGCTCATCGCCGCTGTTGGCCGTCACCGCGGTCACTTCAATCGGTTCGTCCTAGAACAGGTAGCGCGCTGCGTTGATACAGTAAATGCCGATGTCATAAACCGTCCCGCCGCCTGTGCTGCTCTTCAATCGAATATTATCTTTGTCTTTAACCTGCATGGTGAAAACTGAATTGAATATGCGCGGCTTGCCGATCTTGCCGGAGTTGACCACCTCGATGGCTCTCAAGTTCGCTTTATCAAAATGCAGCCGATAGGCAATCATCAGCTTCACTTTGTTTTCATCGCAGGCGCAGCCGAAAATTTTTATATTTTTGATGCTGAGGTTATGATGCCGACACAGCGCAAGCTGTGGGGTTCTCCGTGACGCACCTGCGGGGCGGCTCGTGGATCAACAACGAGGTGAAACTTATGAACACAAGACCGAATGAACAAATCGCGCCTGAGATTGCGCAAGCGCTTATTGGCCGGGCGGCCTCACACGGTTTATCTATCAATGATTACTTACGTCAGATGCTTGGATTGACATACAGTCCGGACACAGAGTTGGCACTTGACCACCAGATGGCAGCCCCGCGAAATGAAGCGATGTTTGCGGTTCTTCAAGAAACTGCTGATGTGTTGAAAGACATGCCAATCAGCGGTTCGACGGAAGATTCTTTGAAGATACTGCACGAAGGCCGGGCGGGAAGGATGTACGGCTATGAACCTGCCGAGTAACACTGGCGCGGCCGTGGTTGATTCCAACGTTCTCGTTTCCATCTGCTCGAAAGAAAACAGCCATGCCACATCCCGGCAAGCCCTTGCTGATTACACTGCCAAAGGTTGGGCCTTCTACGCGCCGGGTGTAATCGTGGCGGAAACTCTATTCGTCTTATGCCGGAAACTCAGCGATAGAACCCTGACAGCTCCCAATTACGATAAAGCGATAGACTTGCTCAAAAAGCATTTGGCCGTGATTCTTCCTCCGCCATCGGGAGACACCGCACTGACTCAACGAGCAAAGGAGATTCAGGGTGGTTACAGTTGCCTTCACTCAGCAGACTGTCTTTATCTCGCCCTTGCAGAAGAGTTGGCCAATGGCGGCCCGGCTGAGTTTGTGACGCTTGATAAACGAGTGGTGAACGTGGCTGCAAGGAATGCGCCCACAGTCAAAGTAAATCTTCTCCCGTCTTAACAAACTAAGGTTGTTAGGGAAGCTTCCTGTTCGTTTGCACCAGGGTAAATGCGAAGAGGGTATCGCCTACGCCGACGATCACATACTGTTTGCCATCCATCATAAACGTCATCGGCCCATTGCTGACCAGCATTCCGGAGCGGAAGTGCCAGAGGATTTTGCCGGTTGCCGAATTAAAGGCGATCAGATTGCCTGTCGCATCGCCTGTGAATAACAGCTTGCCAGCAGTCGTCAGAATGCCGGGGCCGGAGTTGCCCCAACCGCCGCTTTCGTATTTGTGGCTCCACGCGATTTTGCCAGTCTTGATGTCAATCGCTTTTAGAACTGGTTCAGCGAGCAATCCGCCGCCGGTGCCGCCGTAGCCTTCTGGTTTGTCTTCGGTGTCGGTCAGATAGGCCACGCTGTAGCCTTCGCGCGCGTTGACGTAAAACAATCCCGTGTCGGGGCTATAGCTGGGCGGAACCCAATTGGTGCCGCCGCCCGCCGTGGTATTGATCAGCGAACCGTCTACTTTAGGCTCTTTGCTGGAATCGGGAATCGGTTGGCCGCGTTCGTCCACGCCTTTGGCCCAGTTGACGCCGACGTAGCCTTTGCTTACGAGGTTCTTGCCGTTGGTGCGGTCAAGCACAAAAAACCAGCCATTGCGCGCGCCCTGCGCCACCAGCTTGCGCGGCTGGCCGTTGATCGTTACGTCAAACAACACGGGAGTTTCGACGTTATCCCAATCGTGCGTGTCGTGCGGCGAAGCCTGGAAATACCAGGCCAGCTTTCCCGTGTCCGGATTGATCGCCACGATGGAGCAGGTGTACAAGTTGCTGCCCTTGCGCCCCTGCCCGGCGTATACCGGATTCGGATTGCCAGTGCCCCAGTAGGTCAGATTCAATTCAGGATCATAGGTGCCTGGCATCCATGGCATGCCGCCGCCGTGTTCCATTGCGTCTTTGTTGGGCCAAGTATCGGCGTTTGATTCGCCGGGGCGTGGCGTTGTATTCCATCGCCACTGCAATGCGCCAGTTTCAGGATCGTAAGATTCCAGGTAGCCGGGCACGTCCATCGCATCGCCGCCAACGCCGATCATGACGTGATTTTTGACGATGAGCGGCGCGGTCGTCGTGAAGTACTGCCGTTTCTCATCGGCAATCTCTTTGCGCCAGCGTTCCTTGCCCGTTTTCGCTTCCAGTGAAATCAGCCAGCCGTCCGGCCCTACGAAATAGAGCCAATCGCGATACATTCCGACTCCGCGATTGCCCACCAGATGGCCGCCTTTGTCTTTCCAGACGTAATGCCACAGTTCGTCGCCGGTGCGCGCATCCACAGCCCAGACGTGATCGGGAACGGTGAAGTAGAGAACGCCGTTGACCAGCAACGGAGTGGATTTGATTTCGGGATTGCCAACGCCGCGTTGTGGGCCGACGTTGGCGCGGAACATCCAGTTGACCGCCAGCGCGCCAATATTTTCAGGGTTGATCTGCTTCAACGTGCTGTAGCGCCGTCCGGAATAGTCGCCGTTATATGTCGGCCAGGTATCGGTCGGTGCCTGCAGCAGTTTCTGCGGATCCAGCGTCTGTGCGCTGCCCATCGTTGGCAGGCTCAGGGATGACAGTAACGCCAGTGTGATGGTAAGCAGGAAAATTTTCAGGTTCATTTCAATGTCATCAGATAGGCGGTCAGGTTGTGCATGATCTCATCGGTATAGCGGTCAAGCAGTTCACGATGCGCTTTGAGTGGGTCTTCCACTTCGACTTTGATTTTGCCGGCTTCGCGGGGCCACGAATGAAAGTTGTCCGCTTCGTCATAAAGCGAAATGTTGAAATCGTCCAGCCGCTTAATTGTGCCTGTGATTTTCTGTCCGTCTGGCAGCGTGACCGTTGCCCTGCGCGCGCGGGTGGATGCGCCGAAACCGCCGCCGCCCGGCCACAGAAACCGGTTTTGAACAGCATCGGGCGGATACTTGCCGCCAATTTTAGCCAGATCGCCGGTGATCGAATGGCAGGTGCTGCATTTGCCTTCGCCATTGAACCAGGCTTCGCCTTTCAGGGCGTTGCCTGTGACAACGTTCAGGCGTTTATAGGTGCCACGATTGGCTGCCAGTTCAACTTGCAGATGCAGGAACTGCGCAATGTCGTAGGCCTGCGATTCAGTCAGCTTCGAAAACGATGGCATGCCTTTGTCTGGATTTCCCTTCATCAGGTAAGGGCCGATTTGATTGCCTGCTTCGTCGTGCAGCACGACGACAGAGCGAACCAGATTTGGGCCTTCCGCGCCGCGCGCTTTTGGCCCGTGGCAGAAGGCGCAATTGGCAGCATAGAGCGGCACCCCCCTGTTGGCTGCGGCCGGATCAGGCGGCGGACCAAGCCCCAGAAATTCTCGAATATTGCCGCCGCGACGGCCTCCTTGTCCTGCCGGAGAATCCTGCGCGCGAAAGCCGGGCAGCCCTGTGGCAAGCAGCAACAGGAGAAAGAAAGAAATGCCGAGAAGACGGATTTTCCTTGAGTGAGCCACGCGAGCCTCCTAAATTGGCTAATTTGAGAACGTGAATTCAATCGGAGTGTGGACTGCCACGTTATAGCCGCAGCCTTCTGTTCTCGCAAGATAGAACTGATTATGAAACTAGGCGGGCAGGGCATCAATCAAAATAGATAACCTACGCTAAGACGCCCAGCAACAGAAGCAAGAAGAAGATTAGTTTGCCAATTTTCTTGGCGGCTTTGCGTGAAATTCAGTCTACCTCTGCCATAGATTGAACTATGCAAGCTGGCGTGTGTTTTGCATTACTAACCAGTTATGTTTCAACGGTAGTGATGCCTGGATTAGCCAGCTTAATTTGGTCCTTTCCTGGCGGTGTTCCAAGCTGCGCTCAAGATTTACTATCGCTATTTCTGAAATAGCACCTTTGTCCTGCAAGGCTGTGGTTGTATTAGCAGGATGCGGATTCCGTTGGGATTGATACACCGCCTAGACAAAAATCTGATGTAAGGAGATATGGAACATGAACAAAAGACCTGGAGGTGAGCTTGCCACGCGGCCTCTACACTTTATCTGGATCGCTGATAGCTCCGGTTCAATGCAACAGGACGGAAAGATTCAAGCGTTGAACACGGCGATCCGTGAAGCCATTCCGCATATGCGCAAAGTCGCCGACGATAACCCGAATGCACAGGTGCTGGTTCGCGCAGTAAAGTTTTCCGACGGCGCGCAATGGCACATCTCGCAGCCTACGCCTGTTGCCGATTTCGCTTGGCAAGATTTGTCAGCCGGGGGCGAAACTGACCTGGGCAAGGCGCTGGCTCTGGTTGCCGAGCAACTGAAGATGCCGCCAATGTCAGACCGTGCGCTGCCGCCTGTGATGGTGCTGATTTCCGACGGCCAGCCAACGGACGATTACGAGGCTGGCCTGAAAGCTTTGCTGGAACAGCCATGGGGAAAGAAGGCCGTGCGCATCGCCATCGCCATCGGGCAGGACGCAGACAGTGAGGTGCTGCAAAAGTTCATCGGCAATTCGGAACTTAAACCGCTGGCCGCGAACAGTCCCGAAGCTTTGGTGAAATATATCAAGTGGGCTTCGACTGCCGTTCTGAAATCCGCATCGTCGCCCGCGGCACAAGGAACCGATCATCCGGATGCATCTGCTGCTTCGGCCTTGACGCCAATGGGCGTGCCCGTGCCAACAGCTATGCCTGCTGTGCCCCCAGTTCCCACGCCTCCAGTCGCGGGGGCTGACCCGGCTGCCAATCAACCGCCTTCTGACGACGTGTGGTAAGTGGAGGCGAGAATGGCCGAAGGTGTAAACGCAGCGGATGAAGCAACGAGCGTGGTTGCGACAGTTGAACCGAAGACAGCGACAGACGGCGCAGCCGCGCCCGAATGGCGCGTCGTCGGTGAGACGGTTCGCGGCGCGTCGCATCTGCGCTCAGGAACTCCGAACCAGGATGCGATTTTGCAGGTGCGAGAGTCGAGCACCGGTTTGCCACTCGTTCTTTCAATCTCCGACGGGCACGGCAGCGACAAATGCTTCCGCAGCGACCGCGGTTCGCGCTTGGCCGTCGCTATTGGCGCTGACTTGATGCGCGGAGCGATGAAAAGCGTACAGAGGAAGCCAGATGTCGCTCAGATTGAGAGCTACGCTAGAGACACGCTCCCTGCCGAATTCACGCTGAGATGGAAGCAGGCCGTCGAGGCTGACCTTGAACGCGAGCCGCTGACGGAAGGAGAGCTTAGCAAGCTGGAGGCGAAAGACAGAGCGCGAGCCAGGCAGTTGGTCGAATCGCATCCGTTGCTGGCCTATGGCGCAACCACGCTTACCGTCGGATTAGCTGATACCTTCGTTGTTTACCTGCAACTCGGCGACGGCGAGATCATCACCGTTTCCGAGACTGGCAAGGTCTCAAAACCACTGCCCGAAGATGAACGCTTAATGGCCAACGAGACAACTTCACTCTGTTCGGACACTGCCGCCCAGGATTTTCGTTTTGCTTGCCAGCCGCTCCCCGACCCGCCTCCAGCACTAATTTTGATGACGACGGATGGCTACGCCAACTCTTTCACCGATGACGCAGGGTTTCTCAAAGTCGGCAGCGACATCCTAGAGATGCTCCACACGGATGGCTTCGATGCTGTCAACCGCAGCGTCCGGGGATGGCTTGAAGAAGCGACGCGGATGGGGAGCGGCGACGATTGCACACTCGGCATCATCTGCCGCCTGGATACGCTGGAAGCGCGCGCTCCCGCCAATCCAACCGTGGTGGCGGAGGCGGAAGCGAGAGCTCAATCATTGCTACCCGCTGAATCGGCAGAGGCCGCCACAGGGGGCGAGGCCGTGCAGACGCCGGAGCAGAAGTGATGAATGATTTACCGCGACAGGCACTGAGTGAAATCGTCGCCCGCCACGGCCGCTCTGTGGCTGGCGAAGCGCGTCGCGTTGAGGGATTGCTGCGGGATTATTGCGGCGCGTACCGTCGCGAGATTGCCGTGCTGGTAAACGCGGTCGAAGAACGTGTGACGGCCGATTTGCTCGCGATTGGCGCGGGATTGCCGCGCCAGGCCTTGCTGGCAAGGCTTACGCATCGTCTGCACGACAATCTGGCGATGGACACGACGGCGGCCAAATGGGCGGTCAACTCGTGGGCGCTGGCGCTTGGCGTTATGACAAGCGCGGAGCTTGAAGCGATAGAGCACGAACAGCCTGAATCGGCGACAGCGTCGCCACCAGCGGCGGCTAGTCAGGCCGCACCTGGCGCGGCGCTTCGGCAGATGCGGCAAAACCCTTCCACCGAGATCGTCGTGTCGGCTTCGGGTGATGGCGACTTCACAAGCCTTGGTCAAGCACTCAGGGCCGCCGCATCCGGCGCGCGCATTCTAGTGCGTCCGGGCTTATACCGTGAAGGCATTGTGCTCGATAAACCGGTCGAGATTATCGGAGAGAGCGAACTGCAAGAAGTCATCATCGCGAGTGCGAAGGCAAGTTGCATCCTGATGCGGACAGACGAAGCGACGGTGCGTGGGCTGACGCTGCGCCAGGAGCAGGGAGCAGGTGGTGAAGACGAAGCGTTCTTCGCTGTTGACATCCCACAAGGGTGTCTGACCCTAGAAGACTCCGACATCTCCTCCCGCTCTCTCTCCTGCATCGGCATTCACAACGATTCAGCAGACCCCGTCATCCGGCGATGCAGGATTCATACAGGCGCGGACTCCGGCATTTATGTCTTCAATGCAGCGCAGGGACTGGTGGAAGACTGCGATATTCACGACAACGCCAACGTCGGCGTGGCCATCACTGAGCGCGCAAACCCGACCATCAGGCGCTGCGCGATCCGTGCGGGTAAAGACGCCGGCGTCGTGTCGTGGAATGGTGGCCTAGGCCTGATTGAGGAATGCGAAATTTCAGGTAATGCCAGGGCTGGTGTTGGCGTCAGCGAACAAGCCAATCTCTCTATCCTCCGCTGCCGGATTTACGACGGGGCAAATTCGGGCGTCTTCGTTCACAATAACGGCCAGGCTACTTTGGAAGATTGCGACATCTACGGCCACGCGGAACCCGAGATGGCGGTCAGACTGGGCGGAAAAATTATCGCTCGTGGATGCAGCATTCACGAAGGGAACAGTTCAGGCGTTTTGATTGACAGCGGTGGAATAGCCGTCTTGGAACAGTGCAACGTGCAAAGCAATGCCAGCGCAGGTATCAGCGTGAATGCCGACGGCGTCGCGGCGCTCAACCAATGTTGCATCAACCGCAACGGTGGGGCTGCCGTCAGAGTTCAAAGCGGTGGCAAGGCGGCAGTCGAGAATTGTGATTTGACAAAGAATCGGAGCGGGGCGTGGGAGACGCAGCGTGGCGCTGTAATCAAAGAGTTAGGAAACCAGTCGTAACAGGCGAAAAGGGTATGGATCAAATTTTACGAGAGGGGCAAACGGTCCGCACTGAACCTTCGGGAATGGCGTGTACGGCAGAACAATTGCTGGGCGCGGGGGGCCAGGGTGAAGTTTATAAGGCGCGGCTGGGCGGCGAAGCGGTTGCGCTGAAATGGTTCTTCCCGCAGATGGCTACGTCGGAGCAGCGCGCGGCGATTGAGATGCTGGTCAGAAGAGGCGCGCCAAGCGATCGCTTCCTGTGGCCGCTCGAACTAGCAGCCGACCCGCAGGTGCAGGGCTTTGGTTACGTGATGCGGCTGCGCCCCTCACGCTTCAATAACATCGTTGATCTGATGAAGCGCCGGATTGAACCGACCTTCCGCGCCTTGGCCACCGCCGGTTTCAACCTCTCGCACGACTACCTGCTGCTCCATTCGCAGGGGCTGTGTTACCGTGACATCTCCTTCGGTAACGCCTTCTTCGATCCTGACACAGGCGACGTGCTGATCTGCGACAACGATAACGTCGCGGTGGACGGCGCGGCCACGCTTGGCGTTCTCGGCACACCGCGATTTATGGCCCCTGAAGTCGTGCGCGGCGAAGCTCGTCCGAGCACGCAGACCGACCTCTTCTCGCTCTCCGTATTGGTCTTTTACATGCTGATGGTGCATCACCCGTTGGAAGGCAGGCGGGAGACTGAGATCAAGTGCTTGGACTTGCCAGCGATGACCAAACTCTACGGCACGGAACCGTTGTTTATCTTTGATCCGGCAGATACATCGAACGCGCCCGTTCCAGGTATTCATGATAACGCGCTTGCGTTCTGGCGCATCTACCCGCAGTTCCTGCGCGACCTCTTCACGCGAGCCTTCACCGAAGGCCTACGCGACGCTCACGCCCGCGTGCGCGAGAGCGAATGGCGCGCGGTGATGATCAGACTGCGCGATTCAATCCTCTACTGCGCTCATTGCTCGCTCGAAAATTTCAACGATGCAGAGAGGCTGAAGGCCACGGGCGGCAACCCCGGATTGTGTTGGGCCTGCGCTGCCGAGCTTCGGCTTCCGCCGCGCATCCGAATCGGCAAGAGCGTAGTTATGTTGAACTACGACACGCAGCTCTTCCCGCATCATATAGACTCCGGGCGACTCTATGACTTCTCGCAGCCGGTCGCCACCGTTACTCAGCATCCGACCAATAAAGATGTGTGGGGACTCAAAAATCTGAGCGGCGAAAGGTGGGTGAGCACAACAAAGGACGGCAGAGTGGCCGACGTAGAACCAGGGCGCAGCGTCACCCTTGGCGTCGGCACAAAGATACAGTTCGGTAAAACCGAAGGGGAAATCCGACTTTAGCTATTTATCGAATAATCATCAGACTTGGGACTCAAACAAAGCAGAATGATGGAGCAGGGGCAGGTAAGCACAATCAAGTTGCGTCTTCTCAGCTAAGGGTTCTACCAAGCGATAAATCACCAGATAGCAATGAACACTTCCGGAAAACAAAAGCCGCGGACAATGCTGATTTAGCGTTGCCTGCGGCTTCTGGGGTTAGAGGATAGACTATGCCAGTTACCTGATGCGCTCATCTTTGTAAATCTGGCCATCCAGAATGGTCAAAACGCGATGGGCGTGTGCGGCGATATCAGGTTCGTGCGTTACCACGATGATCGTGTTGCCGCGTTCGTGCAGCCTTTCGAGCAAGCTCATGATTTCAACCGAAGTCTTGGAGTCCAGGTTGCCAGTAGGTTCATCGGCCAGAATGATCGAAGGGTTGTTGACCAGGGCGCGGGCGATTGCGACGCGCTGGCGCTGGCCGCCGGAAAGTTCGTTCGGTTTGTGGGTCATGCGATTGCCAAGCTCGACTGATTCAAGAGCTTTTCTGGCCATCTCAATCCGTTTGCCCGAAGGCGTGCCGTTGTATATCAGCGGCAATTCGACATTGTGCAGTGCGGATGCGCGTGGCAGCAGGTTGAAGGTCTGGAAGACAAATCCAATCTCTTTATTGCGAATGTGCGCTAATTCATCGTCATCCATTTGCGAGACCATCTTGCCGTTCAGCCAATACTCACCTTTGCTGGGCGAATCCAGACAGCCGATCATATTCATCAGGGTGGATTTGCCGGAACCCGAAGGGCCGATGATGGCCACATATTCGCCTCGCTTGATTTCGAACGACACGCCACGCAACGCATGAATCTCCTCATCGCCCATAACGTACGTTTTCCACAGATCGCTGGTACGGATCATTACCTCCAGCGCCCCGGGCTTGGGGGATTCAGTCTGCATCAGCGTCTTTGTTTCGGGTTGAGTCATTGTTGCTACCATTGCTGTAGGCATCCTTATTATTGAGGCTTGTTGGGGTCAGAGGTCAGGCGAAAACCAAAAGGCGACACGGCTTTCGATTAACTGGTCGCCTTTTGGTTTTTCAAGCTTTTGACGTTTGGTTATTTGGTGTCTTTGTTATCCCCGCTGGTGCGCTTGTTCTTGTCTTCGCGCTTGATTGCCTGGTCTGGTTTCAATGTGCGGAGTTGTTTGTAAGGGCCAATAATGATCTCTTGACCTTCCCGCAGTCCGCTCTTTATCTCGATGTCGTTCTCGCCTGTGATTCCGGTTTCGATGGGAACGAAGATGGTCTTATTGTTTTCCACAGAGAAGAGGCCCTTAATCGGCTTCTTGTCTTTAGGGTTCTGAGCCTGTCCCTGCGGCTGATTCCCTGCAGGAGCGGCAGCGGCGCCTTTGATCTGTTGCGGATCGCGCTCGACCAATGCTTGCAGCGGAACCGTAATGATGTTCTCGCGACGGTCAGTAGTAATCACCGTGGTTGCCGACATGCCGGGGCGCAGGCGATCTCGCGCCTCTGTGCTCAGATTGACCAGATGGATGACGACTTTGAAATCCTTTGCTTCCTGTGACCCGGAAGTCGCCGTCTGCGCAATCGTCTGGCCGCTG
>JBDSAM010000001.1:0-6007 GCA_039922135.1 Blastocatellia bacterium | reverse complement strand
CACCGACAGGTCTTTGAACAACTCGTATTCGACGCCGAAGCTGCCTTGCTGCGTGTAAGGCTGTTGGTACTTTCGGTCGAAGATGAATATGTCCGGCACCGCCGGCTGACCGCCCAGCGCTTGAATGTCGGCCAAACTGGCGAAGCGATTCGGATAGGTGAACGGCAGTCTGACGTTGTTCAGCGTGATGCCGATGACGTTGATGCCGTTGTTTGAATGCGCCGTGCCCAGCGCAATCGAAGGCGTGCGTCCGAAGAACAATCCGTAGCCGCCGCGCACCACCATCCGCTGCGTCGGATTCCAGGCAAAGCCGAAGCGCGGCGCGATGTTATTGAAGTCGTTTCGGAATTGATTGGTGCTCAATCCCGCCGCCGCCAAGGCCGCGCTCGGATTGGGCGTTTGCGGCCCTTTCATCAACTGAATGTCGTAACGCACACCCAGATTGATAGTCAGGTTTTTGGTCGCGCGCCAGTCGTCCTGCAGGAAGAAGCCGTATTCATTGAAGTCCGGATGCGTCAGCGCGCCGCTGGTGCCCGTGCCCGCGAACGATTGCTGGTAGCGCGTGACGAAGCGGTAGCCCGTGCTGGCCGGGTCGAAATGGTTGGCGAATTCGGCGTACCCATTCGTGCTCTGAAAGAAATAGCGCCCGCCGAAATTGCCGGGGAAGAAGTTCTCGATCTTCTCGATGATGAAATCCACGCCGCCTTTCAAACTGTGTTTGCCGGCGAAGTACGAGACGTTGTCCACGAACTGATACTTGTCTTCGTTGGTCAGGCGCGGGCTGAAAGAGTTGCGCCCGATGACCAGCGCGGTCGTGCCGCCTTGCAGGATGTTGCCTTCGGCGTTGTCGCTGTTGGCGAAGCCAGGTTCTTTGTCGTAGGCGACCTGTGCGCGGAATTCGTTCAGGAAGCGCGGCGTGAAAGCGGTGTTGAGCGTGGCGGTGTAGCTGTTGGTCGTGACGTTGCTGTTGCCGCTGTGTTCCTGCGCGCTGGTCGCGCCGCTGTTTTCCAGATTGCGGCCCTGAAATCGCTGGCCGTTGTAACGGAGGCTCAAACGATTGGCCGCGTCAACCTGCCAGTCGAACTTGCCCAGGTAAACATCCTGATTGAAGCCCAGCGTGTAGTTTTGAACAGATGGAAGCAGGCGCGCCAGGCCCGCTTGCGACGCGGCGTCTGTGGGCGCGGTTTGGCCCAGCGACATGAAAACGGGCCGCGTGTTGCGCTGGCCGTCGTAGTTGAAGAAGAAGAAAGCGCGGTCTTTTTTGACCGGGCCGCCGATGTTGCCGCCGAACTGATTGAAGTGGTACGGCTCTTTGACCGGGACCAGGCCGTTGCGCGCGGCAATGAAGTTCGGGCGCTTGGCGTTCAACGAGGCGTCGCGGAAGAACTCGAAGCCCGTGCCGTGAAAGTTATTCGTGCCCGATTTGGTGACGACGTTGATCGTGCCGCCAGCCGCGTGGCCGAACTCGGCGGCGAACGAGTTGGTGTTGACCTGAAACTCCTTCACTGCGTCCTGGCTGAACTGATAGGGCGCGCGGCCCGATCCGGTGCGGCCCAGCGCCTGGCCGAAGAACAGATTGTTATTGTCCACGCCGTCAATTTGCAGGCTGTTGAACGTACCGCGTTGTCCGCCGAAAGACAGGTCGCCCTGGCGCGGGTCTGTCACCACGCCGGGCGTCAGCGTCACGAAGTCCAGAAAGTTGCGGCCCCGAACGGGCAGTTCACTGACCGACTTTTCGTTGACTGAGCCGCTGAAATTGGTTCGCGAAGTTTCGACGATGGGCGCGGCATCGGTGATGGTGACTGTCTCGCTGACGTTGACGCGCAGGGTCAGGTCGAGATTTAGCTTCTGGCCGACGGCAACCGTCACGTTGCCATACTTGTTTTCGGCAAAGCCCTGCGAGGATGCCGACAGCGAATAGGTGCCCGGTGGCAGCGCGATCAGGCGGTAGATGCCGCTGGAATCGGTCGTGATCTCGCGCGTCAGGCCCGTGTCCACGTTGCGCGCGGCCACCCTGGTGCCGACCACGACGGCGTTGTTCGGGTCGTTGACGACGCCTTCGATCGTACCGGATGCGGCTTGCTGGCCGAAGGCGGCGGTGAATGCCGCCAACGTCAGAAGCAGCGCAAAGGCCGCCGTTAGGATTGCAATACGGGAATGGGTATTTGTAATCATTCCTCTCCTTCTCCTTTGTTTGGATGCCCTGAGGCAAAATTGATTAGAGTCAGCCATTAGCGCGGGGCTGGAGACTGACAGATTAGATTGCGGAAAATCATTGCGAACAAAGCTGGAGTCTTCTGCTTGAGTGTTTATTTGAGTAAAGCTTATTGGTCAAAGCTTCTTGGTCAATGTGTAAGCCGGATGCTACTGCAAACCGGCGAGATTTGGCAACCAGCGCAACCGCGCCGATTCGGGCTTTGAAACGAAAGGAAATAAGATTATTGGCGGCTCGAAATATTCCGGCTAAACAGGGGCGGCCTGGCTCTAAAGCGCCTGTGATTCGTGCTGGCAGGCGCACCGTTCCACCCTTTCAAAGACCGCATTAATACAGCTTGACGTGAAAAGGAGAGCCAGCTAGATTGACGGTCGAAACATCATTTCGCTGCCCCCTAAATTCCCAATGCTTGAAACATCGCCAGGAAAAACGTGAAGCCGGCCTGACCGAGTAAGGGCCTTCGCGTCCTTCGCGCTGTTCGCTCCGTTTTCGAATGGCACGATGATTCCGACTTCTTAGGAGAAACCATGAATATTCCAACCATATACCGTTTACATGCCCGCGCATTGATCTTTGCTGCTTTATTGTTCACGATCGCGGGTGCAGCCGCTTCCGCACAAGCTCAGGTAACTGTCGTCAGCGCCGCCAGCTTTGCCACCGACAAGGTTGTCGCGCCAGGCGAAATCGCCGCCGCTTTCGGCGTATTCAATACGCAAAACAATCAGGTCTTTGTCGCCAACAGCGTGCCATTGCCGACGACGCTGGGTGGAGTGAAGGTCAGAATTGGCAACATAGATGCGCCGCTATTCTTTGTTGCCCCCTCGCAGATCAATTTTCAGATTCCCGACGCCACGGCGGATGGGCAGAGCGTAACGGTTACTGTTACCAACGCCAACGGTACTACTGGCACAGGGACATTCACCGTTGTCCGCAGCGCAGCGGGAATCTTCTCTGCCAAGGCCACCGGGCTAGGCGCGGCTGCCGGGCAGACGACGTTCGATGGCGTGACTTACCAGAATACCTACAATCCGGATTTGACGGAAAAGGAAGTCAGCGCAGGAACCAAAGCCAATCCGAATATCCTGGTGCTTTACACCACTGGTCTGCGCAATACGCCAGCAGCCAATCCGAATGATGGCAACGGCGTGGCCGAATCAGTGAGTTTGAAAATTCAAGGTGTTCCCGCGACGGTGCTTTTTGCCGGGCCTGCGCCGGGGTTGGTTGGCGTAGATCAAGTCAACGCAATCATTCCGCCTGAATTGGCGGGGCTGGGCAGTGTCAGCGTTCGGATCCGCGCGAACAATCGGGATTCGAACATCGTGACGATCAAAATTGGCGGGTTAGTTCCTGAAGCGCGTGCAACAGCAATCAACTTCGGTCAATCGCTGACCGGAGCATTGACGGCAGACGACCAAATTCAAGCCGGCACTTCGGGCAGCACTTTCTTTTTTGACGCGTACAGCTTTCAGACGACCGTGGCCAACACGTCCATTGCCGTTGACCTGCGTTCAACAGAGTTTGACGCTGCCGTGCTGCTTTACCGTGTAGACACGCTTCCGTCCGGCCAAAAGAACTTGAGCCTGATCGCGGCGGACGACCAATCAGGCAATTACGGCAGCAGCGCGACCGCCAACAACAACAATGCTCTGTTGATGACTGTTATTCAGAATCCCGGCAGTTACGTGATCTTTGCCACTTCGTCGGATTTAAATCCGAACGGTCTGGGCAGCTATTCGCTCAAACTTCTCAGCAATGTGGCAACGCAGATCAACTATGGCCAGACGCTTAATGGCACTATCACGACTTCGGACTTGCAGACCTCTGCTGGAACCTACCTGGATTTGTACTGGTTCACCGGCGTCCAGGGCGATAACGTGCGGATGAATATGAACTCCACGGCGTTTGATTCCTATCTGCTCTTCCAGCGCAATGACGGCGACCCGCGCATTACGCAGGACGACAACAGCGGCGGCGGGCCGACCGGCAAAAACGCCCAGATTACCAGCCGGCTGGGCAGTTCCGGCATTTTCATCATCATTTGCACGCCGCTCGATCCGAACGTGACGGGCGATTACACAGTTTCGGCGACCAAGCTGGCCAGCTTCGAACCCGAGGTTAGCGTGGATGGATTGTGGAATCAGTTCTTCAAGGTACCGGAACGCAAACTCCCTGACGCGCGCACAGGCGTCATTGACCCTGATAAACCAAGCATCGAACGATTCGGCACCCGCCGCATCGTTGAACCCTAAAAGAAACTCTAAAAGGTGCTAATGGGCTAACACCGTTGCAGTAACAAAAGGGAGCAGAGCATTATCGCTCTACTCCCTTTTGTTCATGGCAGCGAAAGCAAACACCATCAGCGCTGTAGTAGATGTTGCAGAGCAGAACAGAGCAAGCTGATTTTCGTCAAGCCAGATTACGACTCCATCTCTCATACCTAGCCTGACGCAGCCAAGCTTTGATTTGCCAATCTACCGTTGGATGGGTGGTGTGCTAGTGCAAACCCAACTGAGCCGTGCGTGCGTTGGCTAGCATCTTCAGCCTGGGCTTGGGTTGTTTATGGCTTAAGTTGGCTTATTGACGGGCTTTTTCGGTAAGGTGGCGACGGACTCTGGTCTGCCGCCAAGGCTGGAACAGGTTGAACTCTGTCCCAGTCCGGTTGGTCTGATTTAGAGCTATTGAAAACTTTCGAGCGCGGTTTGTTCGTCTTCATAGATTTCAAAGACAGTCAGCAGCTTGGTAATCATCAACAGATCTTTGATCTTTTTTGTCAGGTTGAGAAGCTTCAATTTGCCGCCTGAGTTCTTTGTTGTCGTGAAGCGCGATACCAGTTCGCCAATACCTGAGCTGTCCACATAAGTCACACCGCCCAAATTCAAGATGATCCGATTACGGCCTGCGTCAAGTAACTTACTGACAGCATCGCGTAGCTGCACGCTGCCTTCGCCAATGGTGATCTTTCCAGTCATTTCCAGAATGCTAACGTCGCCGACGGCGCGTTCTCTAATTTCTAACTGCATCTTGTTTGTGGGCTCCTTCCCCTGATTCCGAGATGGGTTGAGGCGCGCGGCGCTTGGCCATGGTCACGATCATTCCACCTTCGGGGTGACGTTCGTATTCGACTTGATCCATAAACGTGCGCATATACAGGATGCCGCGCCCGGCGGGATTCAGCAGATTGTTCGGATCAAGCGGGTCTGGCAGCGTCGAAGGATCGAAGCCTTCGCCGTGATCGCGGACAGTCACGCGCAAAGCATCCACGCCAATGGTGAAGCGGATGTCCACAGTTTTTTGCGGATCGTATTTGTTACCGTGTTCGACGGCGTTGGCGACCGATTCGCGCACAGCCATGTTGACCCAGTACGCTGATTCTTCATCAAAACCGATCATACGCGTGACGTTGTCAGTCAGCGTAGTAACCAGGTCAATGAACTCCAGTTGACTGGCAATGGTCAGTTCGACCACGTTTTCGGCTAGCATCATAAGCCGGGATTTCCTTTTTTCAGGCGAAATTTGATCTGTTAAGATGCCCGCGAGTTCTCCACTTGCGGCGCGTTCGGTCGAACGCTGTGTAACACAGCGAAAAAAGTCATGTCAAGATACGACTTTACAGGAGTGCCCGAAACTACGGCGCATGCACCGGTAAAGTTTCACCACGATTCAAATTCAGATGCCTGATACCAAAAAACACCAAACCACAACTATCAAAATCGCTACAACCGCGCGGCTGCGCGGCGATTTCCAAATCCCCGGAGACAAATCCATCTCGCACCGCAGCGCCATGTTCGCTGC